>JBKJXM010000055.1:0-4908 GCA_046716305.1 Candidatus Eiseniibacteriota bacterium | reverse complement strand
GGGCGCACTAATCGCGAGGAGGCGGACGCCGAGGGGAGGGCACGCCCACTGCGCCTGATCGCCGCCGCGCGCGACACGGCGATTCTCGACACGCTGCGCGCTTTGGCCGCGGTGGCGGGCGACAAGGACACGCTCCTCCCGTCGCTCAAGTCGCTCCGGTTCCACGCCGAGCGCGTCCACGATTTCGCGTGGGTCGCCTCCCCCGACTACGTACGCGGCGACACGACGTGGTCCGGCATCGCGATCCGCTCGCTCGCCTTCCGTGACGATCAGGAGAAGTGGGCCGATGCGAAGCGCTTTGCGGTCGACGCCATGAAGCACCACACCGACGCCGTTGGCCCCTATGTGTGGCCTCAATTCACCACGGCCGAAGCGTGGTGCGGCGGTGGGGCCATGGAGTACCCGATGCTCATCATGAACGAGCCGGAGCTGGCGGGCGGCCTCTACCAGAACCTGGACGACGTCATGGCGCACGAGCTGGGGCATCAGTGGTTCTACGGGATGCTGGGCAGCGACGAGCGGGCCCATGCCTGGATGGACGAGGGGTTCACGGAGTGGCTGGAGGACAGCTACGTCGACAAGAAGTACCCGCGCGGGATTTTCCGCTGGGCCGACCGCCTGCCGTGGCTGACGCCGAAGAGCGCGTTCACGGCGGACGAGATTTCTTATCTGTCGCGCGCCTTGGCCCGCGACGAACGGCCCATGTCCACGCCGGCCGAGCAGTTCGCCTCGTATCGCGACTACGACGTCGCTTCGTACAGCAAACCGGTCATGATGCTCCACACGCTGCGCGGCATGATCGGGAAACCGGCGTTCGACCACTTTCTGCACCGCTACTATCGGAAAAATCTGTTCCGTCATCCACGCCCCAACGACGTGATCCGCGCGGCCGAGGAGGCGTCGGGGCACTCTCTCTGGGACTTCTTCTACGAGTGGGTGGAGACGACCGACCGCGCGGGGTTCGCGATTGGGCCTACAAGAACCAGGCGAGACGGAAACGTATGGCGAAGCACAGTGGCCGTCCGCCGCACCCAATATTTTTCTGGTGGGCCCTACCACGAGCTCATGAGGCCCCCGGTTACGGTGGAGGCACGCTTCGCGGACGGCAGCAGGCAGACCAAGCGGGTTGCGAGCGAGGACTCGACGAAAGTCGCCCGCTTCGAGAGCCGGGCACGCCTCACCGGAGCCGTACTCGATCCGCGTCACGACGTAGTGGAGTTGAACCGGCTGGACAACCGGACCGATCTGATTCTTCCGATGCGTTGGCGCCCGCTCTTCGACTTTCCCCAGACCGACGAGATCACCGTCCTCTACGGCCCCACCGTGTGGCACGGCCGCGCCGAAGGAATGCGCCTGGGCGGATGGCTGGAGGGGCGCTACCTCCCGATGCGCGATTTCCCACGCGGGCTTCTCGGCTTCGAGGCCGGCGCCAACTTGGGCACGCGCTCCGATGCGGTCGCGTGGCGGGCTGGTTGGTGGCGGCGCATGGGAGACTTGGGCGCCCGCGGCCAGTTGCGCACGCTCGCCGCGCGCGACGAAGGGCTCGTCCGCGCCGGGCTTTCAATCGGAAACTGGGCGACAGCCCCGGGGCGTCTCCATCCGTGGCGCACCTGGTGGCTTGGCGCGCAGTACCGGGACCGCCACGACCTAACACCCGTGGACCCGCGCTACTGGTCACCGGGCCGCACGCTCAACGGCGCGGCCGGCATCCTCGTCGAGACCGTTGGACCACGTCGCGAGGATCGCCTGGAGCTGGAGCTACGCCGGGGCGCGTCCGCGTTCCGCGAATCCGACGACCCGGCCCCCGACGCCAACTACGACTGGGCCCGCGTCTCCGGGCGGCGGAAGACCGAGCTTTTCTCCGGTGTGGTGAAGCTCGCGGTGCGCGGCTTCGTGGGATCGGCGTGGCGCCGCGTCCCGCGTGAGCTCCTCTTCGACGTGGCGGAGGCTTCCCGACTGGACGGGCTCGAGCGCTTCTACGAAAACGACCGCGGGCCTCTCCGCGCCTCGGGGCACTACCTGTCCGACGGCGGCGGCGGACTGCGGGGCTTCGCCGGCCGCGCCGCCCTGGGGCAGCGGATCGCATCGCTCAACCTGGACGCGACGCACGCGGCGACCGGCGTCTTCGCGTTCGGAGACCTGGGGCGCGCCGAAGCGTCCGGCCTGGGCGAGTCAACCCGCCCTTCAACACACCCGCTTCTGGCCCGAACCCTGGCGGACGCGGGCGTCGGATACGCCTACGGTCCGGTGCGGCTGACGGCGCCTTTCTGGGTGAGCCACCCCGAGGCGGGGGAGACTGCGTGGAAGGTGCGGTGGTACGTCAGCCTGGATCTGGCCGGGCTCCATCCCTGGTGGTAACATCGCGTCACAACCCTCTCCCCCCGAGGAGGCTCCAATGAAGATCGAGATCCGCTACTGCCAGGAGTGAAGCTATCTCCCCCGGGCCTCCAGTTTGGCGGCCGAGCTCAAGAAGAATCTAGGCGTGGATGCGACTCTGACCGCCGGCGGTGGGGGAGTCTTCGACGTGATCGTGGACGGGAAGACGATCTTCTCGAAGAAGGCCGTCGGCCGGTTTCCGGAAGAGGGCGAGGTCCTCGGAAAGTTGAGGCAAAGTAAATGAAGCTGCGCACCCGATCATCCTCCGTCCTCAGCGCCCTCGGTGTCCTGGCCGCGCTTCTCCTCGCCGCGACCCCAGCCGCGCGCGCGGCCGAAGCCCCAGTCTCCAAGGAAGTGCTTTCGAACGGTCTCACGCTCCTCATGCAGGAGGACCATTCGAAGCCGCTGGTCGGTGTCTGCGTCTTCGTGGACGGCGGGAGCCGCACCGAGGATCCGCGCCTCTCCGGGCTGAGCCACTACTACGAGCACCTGATCTTCCGCGGCGGCTCGGCGCGCCAGGGCGAGCTTGAGTTCCGGAAGGAGATGCAGCGGATCGGCGAGGAGAGCGGCGGCTACACGACCAACGACTACACCTGCTACGGATTCACCGCGCCCACGGCCAATCTCGACGAGGCGCTGTGGCGCTCGCTCGACGCCTGGCTGGCGCTCAAGCTGACGCAGACAAAGGTGAATCGCGAGCGGCAGGTGGTGATGGAAGAGTTCAACCAGGGCGAGGATCGGCCCGACTACAAGGTCTACTACCAGATCGAACGGCTCATGTTCCGCGACCACCCGTACAAGAGGGACACGATCGGGCTGAAGGACGCGATCCAGAATTCGACGCTCGCCACGTTCCGCACCTTCTACGCCGAGCGCTACGTCCCGAACCAGATGGTGCTCGCCGTGGTCGGAGACTTCGATCCCAAGGTCATGCGCATGAAGATCGAGCGCGGGTTCAGGCCGTACGCACGCGGCAAGGAGAGCTTCGAGCTGGGCATCGTCGAGCCGCCGCAGACCGAGTTCCGGATGGGCGTCGAGAAGATGAAGACGCCGAGCACGTGGACCCACATGGGATTTCACACGCCGCCCTACCAGGGCCCCGACTCGCCGACGCTGACGGTCATCGCGTCGCTCCTCGGGAAGGGAACCTCGTCGCGGCTCTACCGCGCGCTCAAGGAGCGCGAGAACCTGGTCACCGACCTGGGCGCCGACTTCGAGGTGCGGCGCGATCCGGGAATGTTCCTGATCACGACGCAGATGGCTCCGGCCAATGAGGCGAAGGTATTCGGGATCGTCCGGGACGAGCTGCTCCGCCTGTCGCGCGAGCCGGTGCCCGAGGCCGAGCTGTCGCGGGTGAAATCCTCTCTGGTGAACGACTACGTGTTCGACGCGCAGACGCCGTTCAAGCGCGCCGAGCGCCTCTGCCTCTACGGCCTCATGTCCGATCCGTCCGTGGCGGCGCTCTGGCCCCGGATGATCGAGAGCGTGACCGCGGCAGACATCCGTCGCGTCGCCCAGGCGACGTTCGCGCCCAGCCGGGCCTCCTACTCCGTGGTGCGGCCTGAGAACGCGACCGGCGGTCCGGGCCAGGCCGAGATCTTCGCGATGGTCGAGCCGTGGAGCCGCGGCTGGCCGGCCACCGCCGCCACCCGCACGGCCTCCGCCGCCGGACCGCGAAAGGAGATCCTGCCGAACGGGCTAACGCTCATCCTGAACGAGGACCACGCGACGCCGATCGTGGCCGTGTCCACTCTGGCGCGCGGCGGACAGTGGATCGAGCCCAACGGCCGGGCCGGGGTGAGCAATATGACCGCGACGCTCCTTCGCCGCGGGGCCAAGGGGATGACGGCGCGTCAGATCTCCGACCAGTCGGAGCTTTTGGGAATGCAGCTCTCCTCCAGCGGGAGCAACGACTACGCCTCCATCTTCTGGCAGGTCCCGTCGCGCAATTTTGGAAAGGCGTGGGAGATATACCGCGCGGTGCTGATCGAGCCCACGTTTCCCTCGGACGAAACGGCGAAGTTGCGCGAAGACCTGACACATCAGATCAAGAGCCTGGGCGACCGGCCCTTCGAGCTGACCAACCTCCGCTTCGCCGAGACGGTCTACAAGAACTCGCCCTACCGCCGCTCCCTCCTTGGAGACGGGGCCTCGCTCAAGAAGATCGACGGGGACGATTTGCGCCGCGCCTACAGGACGCAGTTCAGCGGCGCGAATCTCGTCGTTGCCATTTCCGGGGATTTCGATCCCGAACAGGTGCTCGCGCTCGCGCGGAAGACACTCGGAAGCATTCCCAAGGGCGACCGCGTCGCCATCGGCGGCTCGCGCGACGAGCCCGCGCGCGAGAAGAGGCCGCTCTTCATGGACAAGGACCAGGAGCAGATCACGTACAACACGGGCTGGCTCGGCTGCTCGATGCTGGATGCCGACTACGTTCCGCTGAAGGCGGGGGCTGCCCTGATCGGCGACCGGATGTTTTTCAAGTACGTCTACGAGCGCGGAGTTGCCTACCGCTCGTGGTTCTACCTGAAT
>JBKJXM010000054.1:0-13439 GCA_046716305.1 Candidatus Eiseniibacteriota bacterium | reverse complement strand
CTCGATCTCCTGCTCGAGTACCGCGCTGACTTCTTCAGGCTTGAACGCCATGCGTCAACCTCTGCCGTGGACCCGCGAGGCGAGGAGGCGGCGGCGAATCCGCCACAACTCCGTCGCGAGCGTGCCGTCGATGACTTGGTGGTCCAGCGAGACGACCGCGCCGGCGATCAGCGCGGGTACGACCTCGCGGGTGAGCAGGATTTTCCGGCCGGTGCGCGCGGCGAGCGCCTTCGACAGCGTCCCGGCCTGACCCTCGGAGAGCGGGATGGCCGTGCGCACCACGACCCGCGTGATCCCCATCGCCTCCTCGGCCAGCTTCTGAAACTCGTCCGCGATCGCGATCAGGTGATCCAGCCGGCGGCGCCGGAGGAGCACCATCAGGAGGCCGAAGACCAGGCGCGAGAGCCGCGGCTTCCACTGCTTCTCGAGGAAATCGATCTTCTCCGCCCGCGAGATGCCGGGCGACTCGAAGAAGCGCCGGACCCGTTGGTCGCGTCGGGCCAGGTCCGCGATCTCCCGAAGCTCCGTCTGCGTCTCGTCGAGAGCCTTCTGGCGCTCGGCCAGATGGAGAAGGGCGCGCGCGTAGCGGCGCGCGAGCGTGACCGAGATCACCGGGCTTCTCCGACCTCCGCCAGGAACTCGTCGACCAGCTTCTTGTGGCGGGCCGGCGACAGCTCTTCCCGAAGCACCTTGCCGGCGATCCCCATCGCCAGCTCGACGACATCGTTCCGGAGCTCGACCTGCGCCTTGTCGCGCTCGAGGGTGATCTCCTCGCGCGCGCGCGTCAGCGTCTCCTGCGCTTCCTTGCGGGCGATCTCGCGGATCTCGGTCCCCACGCGCTGCCCTTCGGCCACCGCCTGCTGGATCCGGTCGCGGCTCTCCGCCTCGATGCGCTTGAGCTGCGCCTCGTACTGCGACTTCAAGCCCTCCACCGCGGCCTTGCTCTCTTCGATCTGCTTCAGCTCGGCCTGGATGCGCTCACGCCGCTCCCGCATGGGCGGGTAGATGATGGCCGCGAACGCGGCGCGCACGAGGAAGAGGAAGACGATGAAGCTGAGCGCGTGCGCGAGGAGCTGGTTCAGATGTACGAACTGATCCATTTACTGAATCTTTCCCTGAAGGAAGAACATCGTGACGAACGCGTAAATCGTGAGCGCCTCGATGAAGCCGAAGCCGATGATCATGGCCACCTGGATGCGCGGAAGCGCCTCCGGCTGGCGGCCCATCGCTTCCATGGCCCCGCGGCCCATGAATCCAAGCCCGACGCCCGATCCGATCGCGGCGAGGCCGATCCCGATCGGGAGCGCCAGGCCGAGGGTTGCGGCGAAGTTCATGACATTCCCCTCCTCAATGGGTGGATGCGACAGCGACAGGATGCTGCTCGTCCGCCCCGGGGGCGTGCGGCTGGTCCCCGTGGTCGTGCGGCTCGTGCGGCAGCATCATGTACAGATACACCGTGGTCAGAAGCGCGAAGATCAGGGCCTGCACGATGCTCGTCAGCGTCTGAAGCAGCATGAAGAGCGCCGTGATTCCCATCATGGGCGGCACCGCGAGCGCGGTGAGCGACGCCTTCAGGCAGAGCGCCGCCACCCCGACGAAGACCACGATCAGCGTGTCCTCGCCGAAGATGTTCCCGAAGAGCCGGCAGGAGAGGCTGACGGGCTTCACCAGCTCCCCCAGGATGTGGACCGGGATCATGACCGGCAGCATCGCGAAGCCCACGACGTCCCGGGGCGATCCCGCCAGGTGGTCGAAGTAGCCCAGGATGCCGAGGTTCCGGATGCCGGAGACCTGCACGTAGAGAAAGGTGATGAGGGCCAGGGCCAGGGTCACGTCCAGCGTGGAGGTCGCCGACTTGAAGCCGGGGATAATGCCGATCATGTTCATCATGAGAATGTAGAAGAAGACCGCCATGATGAACGGGAAGTAGCGGTGGGTGTGCTTCCCCATCATGCCGCTGACCACGTCCTCCATGCTCTCGACGATCCATTCGATCGCGTTCTGGAGATGTCCGGGCACCGGCGTGTTCCGGCGCATGGCGAAGAGGATCAGCGCGAAGAACACGAGCCCCGCGACCCAGGCGAAGACCAGGTATTCGTTCTGGTGCATCCAGTGGACAACGGGGTTGGCCGGGAACCAGTCGTTCAGGATCGTGAGAAAGTTGGGAAGATGCTGCTCGCCGCCGCCGTCGTGCTCCGCGGCTACCGGGTGGCCGGCTGGCGCGGCCGCGTGCGGCTCCGCCTCGGCGTGGGGCGACGCGGCAGGGGGCGCGGCGATCGCCTGGCCGGCGCTCAGCGCGATCGCTCCGCCGAGCAGCAGCGCCGCGAATACCGGTAGCCCAGGACCCGCGCCGGCGGCGCGGTCGCTCGAGCTACGGCGGAACGGCGAGGACGCGGGCGAGAACGCGAGCATGACCGCCTTCAGGAAGATCACCGCGAGCGGCATGGAGAGGCCGGCCACGAGCGGCCAGAGCTCCAGGCCGTCCCAGCGGGTCAACGCGAACGCGCCGCCGTAGATCAGCGCGAGCTTGAGACCACCCCAACCCATCGCAGCGGCGCGCGCGCCCGACCCCGCGGCCGGCGTCGGCGCCAGCGCGGCTTGTGTGAAGAGTTTCACAAGCCTTTCGAGAAAGAAGAAGTTGAGCGCGGCCAAAAGCTGCCCCGCGGCCAGCGACACCGCGGCCAGCGGGTGCGACGGAGCGAGAAGCCCAGCGACGGCGAAGGCCAGGAGCCAGGAGGACCGAAGCGAGCGGGTGAGGAGCGATGTTTCTGCTGCTTTTCCGGAAACCAGCTTCTAGTCCTCCCTCTGGGAGAGCTTGATGATTTTGATCGTCTCGCGCACGCCCGCGACGAAACCCAGCCCGAGCAGGATGATCCCCAACCACGGACGCGTGTGGAACCGCGTGTCCAGATATTGCCCGAGCAAGTAACCGACGATGGGCGCCAGCGCGAGGATGAACGGGATCGTCGTCAGGAGCCCGACCTGCCGCCAGGCGGTGACCTTCTTCGGATCCTTCTCGGTCACTGCGGGGCCTCCGCGAGACGGCGCGCCGCGTAAGCCCTGCGGCGAACCGCATCTGCAGCGACATCGCGACGGCGACTACGAGCCCGACAGGATAGTGGAGGGGATTGATTGCGGTCAACGGAAAATGGGCAGAAAAGGGGGCGCGCGTGGCGGTTGCCGGGCGCTCGATGGCGCCGCGCGGCACTCCGTTCGCGCCTCCCCCGAAAATGTAGGCGGGACGCCTCTTCGCCTCCTCGGCTTCATCGCACCGCGGCCCCGACTCCGCAGTGCTCTCCCCCATTGAGAGGACGCCCCGCCATCTCTTCCTCTTATATATAGGGCCCTCCATGTTGGCCCCTTTGCAACGGCCCGCCCGGCATCGGCCCGGCGGACGCCATGATCCCATCGCACCCTCCGTGCCGACGCCTTCACGGCCGATCATGAAGGCCACAATTGCATCGTTCACAACCGGATGCGGACGGACGAGCGGCTTAGCGCAAGTGTCCCGCCCGCTGCGCTCCGATTCCTCGAGTTGACGCGTGGCGCGTGTGGCGGCGACGCGGCCCGGACCTGAATCGGTTCGCTCGCACCCGCTTGGAGCCTCCCCGTCAACGCCGGGTCGGACGGTAAACCGCCGTTGCCGAGGCGCGGTGGGGTCCAGGGCCGGACGCGCGGCGCGGTGCAGAACGTCCGCGCGCCTGCCGATATCGAGCGCGGAGATCCTCCTTCGCCGGGAAGCTCCCCGGCGCGGCGAGGAAATGGATCGGAGGGTCCGGTGGACTCGAGGATGTCGCCCCTGCTCTGGATGGAAGAAAACCGTGAGGCCGAGCTGGTCCGCGAGACCCAGGGCGGCGATTGGGACGCCTATCGGAAGCTGGTGCGCCATTACGAGCGCCCGGTCTACCGGCTGGCCTATGCGCTGACGCGCCGGCACGAGGACGCGGCCGAGCTGGCAGTGGAGACGTTCACCCGCGGACACGCCGAGATCGGGCGTTTGCCCGACGGAAAACGGTTTCTTCCGTGGCTCCTTCGATTCGCCCGCAATCTCTCGGTGACCCGCGCGCGCCGCCGCGCCGAAGAAGAGGCGAAGGACGGGCCGCGGCACGCGCCGCGATCCACGACGCCACCGACGGGGGTCGAGCTGGAGCAGCGGATTCTCGACACGCTGGCCGAGCTTCGCCCGGACGAGCAGATGGCGCTGGCGCTCCGGATCTGCGAGCGGGTCTCGTACGTCGACATCGCCGTCATCCTCGATCACTCGGCCGGCGTCACCCTCTCCCGCCTCTCGTCCTCGCGGGCGCTCCTGCTCGCCCGGACCCGCGGCGACGCCGGAGATGCATCGTGATCCATCTCACGATGAACCAGATCTCCGCGTACATCGACGGGGAGCTTCCCGAAGCATCCGTGGAGCTGGTGCGCCTCCACCTCTCGTCGTGCCTCGAATGCGCCGAGCGCTTCGGGTACGTGGAAGAGCAGGAGGAAGCGCTTTCGCGACTTCTGGTCAACGACCCAGGCGACGGGTTCTTCGCGGGATTTGCCGAGCGGGTGCTGGGCCCGGAAACTCTCGAGGCCGCCCCGCCGCCGCGAGCCGAAGTCATTCCGCCGCCACGCACCGAGGTCATTCCGCCCGCGCGCGCGGAGATCCCGGTCGAGGAGCCGGCGCCGCGCACCGCGCCTCCCCGGCCGCCGGTCCCGGAGCCCCGCACGGCGCCCACCCGCCCCGCAGCACCGGAACCCCGACCCGTGCCGGTCAGGCCGCCGACCGCGGAGCATCACGCCGCGCGCCAACCGCAACCCGGCAAGGGTCGCCTCGTCATCCTTGCCTCGGCAGTGGTCCTGGTGCTTTCGTCCGTGGGGATCGTCACCCTACGCCGCGGAGCGCTGGATTCGCCCTCCGCGGCATGGATTGTCGAGCACCTGGATCCGACCTCCTGGTTCGGCGGCAACCCTGGCAAAAGCCGGGAGGCCGAAGCAGGCGCCGCCGACCGGAAACCCGAGCCCGCACCGGCCGACTCGACCCCCGCCATCCCCACCGTCGTCGATTCGGGAGCGCTCGACCGCGCCGCGGCCCGGAGCGCCATGGCGGAGAGCGTCCGGTCTCCCGACGCCTATGACGATGCTGCTGCGGCCTGGACCGACGCGCTCCCGCTTCTCGAGAACGATCCCGAGGAGCTGGCCTCGGGGCGGCGGGAAGTCGCCTCGGCGCGCTACGTGGCCTGGAGCCTCATGCCGACTCCGAACCGGCGCGGGGCGGCGCTGGACGCTGTCCGGGCCTATCTCCTCGTCGCCCCGCCGGGCCCCGAGCGGGACCTGGCCTGGAAGTGGCTCGCGCGCCTGAAACGGTAGGCGGCGCAGCCGTTTCCTTCTCCGAGCATCTGCCGTAACTCTCCCGTTTTCCTCAAGGTGACTCCCCGGAAAGCCGATGGTTCGAGACGTGGCGGAGCCTGCCCGGCCGCCCCGAAATGGGTCATGAGGGGGACATGGACGAGGGAATCCTTCGCGAATTTCTGGCCGAGAGCTTCGAGAGCCTGGTGCAGGTCGAGCACGACCTGGTGGTGCTCGAGCGCGACCCGGAAGATCGGAAGCGGCTCGCGGGGATCTTCCGCGCGGTGCACACGATCAAGGGGACCTGCGGCTTCTTCGGCCTGACCCGGCTCGAGAAACTGGCCCACGCGGGTGAGGATCTCCTGAGCCGGCTCCGATCCGGCGAGATCCGCCTCACGCCGCCGATCGTCGGCGCGCTCCTCACGCTGGTGGACGCGCTTCGGACGATCCTCACGCGGATCGAATCCACGCGGGAGGAGGGTCCGGACGAATTCGCGCCCCTGCTCGACACGCTGGTTCGCCTGGACCGGGAGGCGGAAGTCGAGAAGCCTCCGGCCACGCCGGCGCCGTCTTCCCTGCCCGCTCCGATCCCGCCGCGCTCCGGACTCCTCGATCCGCTGATCGCCGCGGGAAAGCTCGATCTCGAGTCGGTCGCACTGGCCGCCCAGCAGCAGCGGCTGGGCGACCCGCGACGCATCGGCGAGATCCTGGTCGACAACGGAGCGCTCACCTCGCAGGACGTGCTCGACGCATTGCTCGCGCGTGGCGAGACACCGCCCGCGGCGGCGGGCGAAGGCACGATCCGCGTCGACGTTCAGCTTCTGGATCTCCTGATGAACCTGGTCGGCGAGCTGGTGCTGGCGCGGAACCATCTCCTCCAAAAAGTCGCCTCGTCCAGCCTGGCCGGCCTCCCCGGCGCGACCCAGCGGCTGAACCTCATCACGACCGAGCTGCAGGAGGGGATCATGAGAACCCGAATGCAGCCGATCGCGGCCCTCTGCAACAAGCTTCCCCGCCTCGTGCGCGACGTCGCGATGGCGTGCGGCAAGGAAGTGCGGCTGGAGCTCGAGGGAGTCGACACGGAGCTGGACCGCACCATCGTCGAGGCGATCCGCGATCCCCTGACGCACCTCGTCCGGAACGCGATCGATCACGGCATCGAGGCGCCGAAGGCGCGGCTCGCCGCGGGAAAGACCGCCGAGGGACGCGTCCTGGTCCGGGCCTTCCACGAAGGCGGCAAGGTCCACCTGGAGGTGGCCGACGACGGCGCCGGGCTCCCGGTGGCGCGAATCAGGGAGAAAGGGATCGCCCTGGGGCTCGTCACGCCCGCGCAGGCATCCCGCATGACGGAGCGCGACCTGACGCAGCTCATCTTCCAGCCCGGCTTCTCCACCGCCGAGCAGGTGACGAACGTGTCGGGCCGGGGCGTCGGCATGGACGTGGTGAAGACGAACGTGGAGCGGATCGGCGGCGCGATCGAGGTCGACTCGACTCCGGGCCGCGGCACCAGGATCCGGGTCCGCATTCCGCTCACGCTCGCCATCGTCCCCGCGCTGATCGTCTCCGCGGGCGACGAGCGTTACGCCATTCCCGAGATCAACCTGATCGAGCTGATCCGCCTGGACAAGGACCTCTCACCTTCGTCGGTGGCGACCGCGATCGACGCGAAGCTCCTTCGCTACCGGGGCGGGCTCCTCCCGCTGGTCGACCTGCGCGAAGCGCTCGCGATTTCCGCCGACGCCGGCTGGGCGCCGTCGGCCGCGCGCCCGATCGCAGTTCTCCAGGCGGAGGGAGCTACGTTCGGCCTCGTGGTGGACGCCATCGAAGCCTCGCAGGAGATCGTGGTCAAGTCGCTCGGCGATCCGCTGCGACAGATCCCGCTGTTCGCGGGAGCGACGATTCTGGGGGATGGACGCGTGGCCCTGATTCTGGACGTGCCCGGGCTCGCGCGGCATTCGGGGATCAGTGTACGGGGCCACGGCGCGGTCGAGCCGGAGAGCGCGGTGGAAGCGCCGGCCCCGGCCGTTCCCCATCACACGCTGGTCCTCTGCCGCGCGCACGGGTGCCCGGTCGCGATTCCGCAGGCGGACATCACGAGGCTGGAGGAGTTTTCGGCCGGGATGGTCGAGCTTCTGGGCGAGCGCCGCGTTGTCCAGTACCGCGGCGGCCTCCTGCCGCTCACGCCGCTCGGGTCGCTCCTGGGCCTTCCGGTCGCGGACACGGAGGCGCGCGAGACGGTCCGCGTCGTGGTCGTGGAGCGCTCGGGCCAGGCGTTCGGCCTCACGGTGGATGAAATCCTCGAGATCATCGACGAGCCGGTCGGCGCCGGGGGGTCGCCCCGCCCGGGCGTGCGCGCCTCGGCGGTGATCCGCGGACGGGCCACCGACGTCCTCGACCTCGACGCGCTCTTCGCGTCGCGCGGCGCGATCCTGGCCGCGGCGGAGGGATGACCGTGGCCCAGCGGCTCATCTGCACGTTCACGGTGGCGGACCTGCTCCTGGGCCTGGACATCGCCTCGGTCCAGGAGGTGATCCGCGGCCAGGAGGTCACGCGGCTGCCTCACGCGGCGGCCGCGGTGCGCGGAATCATCAACCTGCGCGGACGGATCATCGCCGCCCTGGATCTCCGGCGGTGCCTCGACCTCGAGCCCGCGCCGGACCGGGCCGGGCGCGCCACGATCGTGGTGCGGGTCTCCGACACACCGGTGAGCTTCCTGGTGGACGAGATCGGCGACGTGGTGGCGGTGGATGAAGCGTCGGTGGAGATCCCTCCCGAGACGATGCGCCCGGGTGCGCGGGAGCTGATGCACGGAGTGGTGGCATTGCAAGACCGGCTGCTGCTCGAGCTGGATCTGGGGCGGGTCCTCAGGGCGGCCTACGCGTAGCGCCAGGGCCCGGCTCGAGGCCGGGCGCCACGGAAGGAGCAAAGGGTCATGATTCTCACGGTTCGACGCCAGCTCGTGGGGAGCGCGCTTCTCGCTCTCGCCGGGTTTCTCATTTTTGGCGTGGTGGCCTTTGTCACGGTGAACGACCTGAAGATCAACGGGAAGCGCTACAACCGGATCACGCAGGGGAAGGATCTGGTGGCGGACGTCGTCCCGCCCCAGGAGTACCTGGTCGAGTCCTACCTGGCCGTTCACCAGATGCTGGGCGAGACCGACCGCCGGCGGCTGGACGACCTGATCCAGCAGGGGCAGGCGCTTCGCGCCGCGTTCGAGGCGCGCCACGAGCACTGGGCGAAGGCCTTGCCGGAAGGGCCCCTTCGGAAGCCGCTCTTGGAGACCGCGTACGCGCCGGGCGCCGACTTCCTGCGCGCCCGCGACGACGAGTTCATCCCCGCCGTGCGGCGCGGCGACCAGGACGGGGCGCGTCTGATCATGGAGACCGTGCTGAAGCCGCTCTACGAACAGCATCGGAAGGCGGTGCTCGAGGTGGTGTTGCTGGCCCGTCAGGCGACGGAGAAGGAAGAGCGGGACGCCCTCGCCATCGCCCAGCGGAGAACCGCGCTCCTCCCGGTGATCGGCCTGATCCTCGCCGGCGTCACGGTCACGATCGGGCTCCTCCTCTCCCGGCGGCTGGTCAGCGGCATCGAGCAGACGCGCCAGGTGGCGGAGAAGACCGCCGGCGGCGACCTCACCTCGCGGGTGGCCTACCGCTCGAAGGACGAGTTGGGACAGCTCGCCGACGCCACGAACCAGATGGTCGAATCGCTCCGCTCCATCCTCTCCCACATCGGCGACCGCGCCGTGACCCTGGCGACCGCGTCCGAGGAGCTGTCGTCGGTGTCGACGCAGATGATCTCGAGCGCCGAGGAGACGTCGCAGCAGGCGAGCATGGTGTCGTCGGGCTCGGAGCAGATCAGCCGGAACGTGGAGAGCGTCTCCGTCTCGGTGGAGCAGATGATCGCGAGCATCCAGGAGATCTCGAAGAACACGAGCGAGGCCGCCCGCGTCGCCACCGTGGCCGCCGGCGAGGCCGTCATCACCAACGTCGCCGTGAACAAGCTGGGCGCGTCGAGCGGCGAGATCGGCAAGGTGGTGCAGGTCATCAACACGATCGCGCAGCAGACGAACCTTCTCGCGCTGAACGCGGCCATCGAGGCCGCCCGCGCGGGCGAGGCCGGGCGCGGGTTCGCGGTCGTGTCGAACGAGGTGAAGGAGCTGGCCAACGAAACCGCCTCCGCCACCAAGGACATCAGCCAGAAGATCGAGGCGATCCAGGCCGACACGACCGACGCCGTCCACGCGATCGCCAAGATCAGCGAGACGATCCAGCAGATCAAGGACATCTCCAACTCGATCGCCTCGGCCATCGAGGAGCAGCTCTCCACCTCCGCGGAGATCGGACGGAATCTCACCGAGGCGGCGCGCGGGAGCGGTGAGATCAGCGCCGGCATCGTGAAGGTGGCCGAGATCGCGAGCGACACGGCGGGCAGCTCGGAGAACACGCAGAAGGCCGCGGAAGAGCTGGCCCGGCTGGCCGCGGAGCTGCGCGGCATGACGCAGCGGTTCCGCTACTCCGAAGACCCGTCGGGCGGGCTGAACGCGATGCAGCAGGTCGCGGCGTCGGCGCCCGCGACGCTGCTCGCGATGACGGCGGCCCGGCGCGGCCGGCGCTCGACCGACCAGCCGGCGCCGGAGGCCGGGGCGACACGGAAGGCGGGATGATGTCCATGCGGACGGAGCGAAGAGGAGGCGGGGCATGAAAGCTCTCGTGGTGGACGACTCGAGGTCGATGCGGGCCATCCTGTCGAAGCAGCTTCGTGAGCTGGGGTTTGTGGTCGAAGAGGCGAAGAGCGGCCCGGAGGCGCTGGCGTGCCTTCACACCAACGGGGCGATCGATCTCGTCCTTCTGGACTGGAACATGCCGGAGATGGACGGGGCCGAGGTGCTCAGCCTCATCCGCTCGCAGCCGGTCTACAAGCAGGTGCGCGTCATGATGGTGACCACCGAGAGCGAGATGTCCCAGGTGGCCGTGGCGCTGGAAGCCGGCGCGAATGAATATCTCATGAAACCGTTCGACAAAGAGGCCCTGCTCGAGAAGCTCGTGCTCCTGGGTCTGGATCCGGCGGGGCGCTGACCTCCGTGCGCCGGATCCGCGTCATGGTGGTGGACGACGTCGCGATCGTGCGGCGCCTGGTCATCGACGCCCTGAGCGTCGATTCCGAGATCCAGGTGGTCGGCATGGCCGCGAACGGGCGCGAGGCCCTGGCCAAGATCCCCACTCTGAATCCCGACCTCGTGATCCTCGACTACGAGATGCCGGAGATGGACGGCCTGGAGACTCTGCGCGAGCTGAAGAAGCTCTACCCGCGCATTCGCGTCGTGCTCTTCAGCACCTACACGCGCCACGGCGCCAAGGTGACGCTGGACGCGCTGTGGCTGGGCGCCGACGACTATGCCACCAAGGTGAGCGCCAGCAACCTGGTCTCGGCGACGCGCTGCGTGCAGAGCGAGCTGATTCCCAAGATCAAGGCGCTCTGCCCGCCCGACGAGGAGCGCGAGATGCGCGCGGGCGTGGCGGCCATGGTCGCCGCGGCGCCCCCCGCCGCAGCGGCCGCGGTGCGGGCGAGCCTTCTGGGCGGACGGGCTCCCGGACGCGCAGCGGCGCGCACCGAGATCGTGGCCATGGGCGCCTCGACCGGCGGCCCGCGGATTCTCGCGACGATCCTCGAGAAGCTCCCCCCCGACCTGGCGGCGCCGATCGTGATCGTCCAGCACATGCCGCCGCTCTTCACGAAGTCCCTGGCCGAGCGGCTCGACGGCTGCACCCCGCTCCGGTGCGCCGAAGGGGAGGACGGAGCGATCCTGGCCCCCGGCACGGTGTGGATCGCTCCCGGGAACTGGCACATGAGGGTCATCCGCGAAGGCAACACGGCCACGCTCAAGCTGTCGGGCGAGGCGCCCGAGAATTCCTGCCGCCCCTCGGCGGACCCGCTCTTCCGTTCGGTGGCCGACGCGTACGGCTCGGCGGCGCTGGGGGTCGTGCTCACCGGGATGGGACAGGACGGCCTCAAAGGAGCGGAGCGGATTCGGGAGCGCGGCGGCGCCGTGCTCGCCCAGGACGAGGCTTCGAGCGTGGTCTGGGGAATGCCGGGCGCCGTGGCCCGGGCCGGCATCGCGGAGCGCGTCCTCCCGGGGCGAGAGATCGCGGCCGAGATCGCGCGCCGCGTGACCGCCGGACGACGCCGCACCCCGGTCGCCTAGAGTGTCCTCTCCCGCGCGTTCCACCGCCGAAGGGCCGCTCACCCCCACCTCGTACGGCTACCTCCAGCGCGTCATGGCCGAACAGAGCGGCACGGTGCTCGAGCGCGGGAAGGAGTACCTGGTGGAAGCGCGCCTCTTCGCGGTGGCCCGGAGCGAGGGCTTCGCGTCGGTGGAGGGTCTTCTCGAGGGACTCCAGACCGAGCCCGGGGCGGGCGAGCTCCACCGTCTCGTGGTCGAAGCCATGCTCAACTACGAGACCTCGTTCTTCCGCGACCACTACCCGTTCGAGTTGATGCGACAGACGCTTCTCCCGGAGCTCATCGAGAAGCGGGCCGCCACGCGGACGCTCCACATCTGGTGCGCCGCCACGGCGAGCGGCCAGGAGGCCTACAGCGTGGCCATGCTCCTCCGGGACCACTTCCCCGAGACCGCGGGCTGGAACGTGCGAATTTTGGCGAGCGACCTCTCCGTGGCGATGCTGGCCCGCGCCCGGGCCGGCCGCTTCCGGCAGGTCGAGGTGAACCGGGGCCTCCCCGCCGCGCTCCTGGTCCGCCACTTCGAGCGGATCGGGAACGAATGGCAGATCCGGGACTCGATCCGGACGATGGTCGAATTCAGCCATCTGAACCTGGCGCGCCCGTGGCCCGCCCTGCCGGCGATGGACCTGCTCCTCCTGCGCAACGTGCTCCTCTACTTCAGTTCGGATGTGCGGAAGACGATCTTGCAGAACGTGAGGAAAACTCTGCGCCGGGACGGCTATCTGTTCGTGGGGGGCGGAGAGACGAGCCTGGTGCTGGACCCGACGTTCGAGCCTGTCCGCACCGGAAAGACTGTCTCCTACCGCCTGGGGAAAACGACATGAGCGTCGCCACGATCGAGCTCAAGGAGTGGCTCGAAGCATTGACGGAGGTGATGCGGGACTATGCCGCCCGCTCCCTTCGGTTCGACGGCCCGCCGGTCGCCGAGACGCGCGACGCGGCCGAGCCGCGGCCCGCGGCCTACGTCGCGATTCTGGGGGAGCGGTGCAGCCTGCACCTCGGGCTCTCGACCACGATGGGCGGATGCCGGGCGCTGGTCCGGGCGCTCCTCGGAATGCGGCAGCGCGACCCCATCACCGACCCCGAGGTCGTGGACGGCATGAGCGAGATCCTGAACATCGCGGCCGGCAAGGTGAAGTCGCGAATGGTCGTCCGGGACGGCTCGCTCAAGCTGGGGCTTCCGATGTTCGTGCAGGGGCAGGTCGGCTACGGCGAGAGCACCGAGCGGACCACGGTCGATGTGATGGTCGGCCCCGTGCCCTGCCAGCTTCTGGTCTACCGGAGATCGAGGTCGTGAGAGCGCGGGGCGCGCCGCGGGGGGCGCCTTCCCGGGCACCGATCGTCGCCTCCGTCCTGGCGGCCGCGGCGGCGCTCTTCCCCGCGGGCGCGAACACGCCGGGCGCCGAAGCGGCGGCCCGCGCGGCGCTGATTCTCTCGGGCGGCGTCCCCGGAGAGTCGTTCGGCTGCTCGGTGGCCGCGGCCGGAGACGTGAACGGCGACGGCTACAGCGACGTGATCGCGGGCGCCTATCAGAGCGGCCGCGTCGGGCTGGCCGCCGGCCGCGCCTACATCTACTTCGGCGGGCTTCGTCCCCAGAACCGGCCGGACGTGATCCTGGCCGGCGAAGCGGCGGGGGACGCCTTCGGCGTCTGCGTCGCGCCGGCCGGCGACATGAACAAGGACGGCTACGCCGACGTGATCGTCGGCGCCTACCAGAACGACGCGCGGGGCGCGAACGCCGGACGAGCCTATGTCTTCTTTGGCGGACCGCGGCCGCACGAGCGGCCGGACCTGATCCTGAGCGGCGAAGCGGCGGGCGACGCTTTCGGCTACGCCGTCGCGTCCGCCGGAGACGTGAACCAGGACGG
>JBKJXM010000053.1:0-2536 GCA_046716305.1 Candidatus Eiseniibacteriota bacterium | reverse complement strand
GATCTTCGCCGACGCGGCGAAGTCCGCGGTGGACGGAGACAAGGATGGAAACGGAATCAACGAGATCGCGGCTTGCTTCCGCAAGACCGATCTCCGGGTGCTCTTCGCTGGACTCCCGGCCGGGAACAACACCGTTACGGTCGAGGTCAAGGGCAACCTGGTCACGGGCGGCGACTTCAGCGGCAATGTGACCATGACCGTGAAGAGCAACGGCGCGTTCGCGGCGAGCATCACGCCGAATCCGCTCAATCCGCAGGCCAAGCTCTCGTTCATGACGACGAAGCCTGGCGCCATCCGGGTTCTGATGTTCGACCCGCAGGGCCGCCTGGTGAAGACGATCGCGAACGAGCGGTTCGCTATGGCCGGCCATCACGACTTCACGATCGACGGCCGCACGGCGGCGGGCTCCAAGCTCGCCTCGGGCGTCTACTTCGTGAAGATCTGGGCTGAGCACGACGGCGCCGAAGTGCAGCGCATCACCATCATGAAGTAGGGAAGGGCCCCACAGGGCTCGTCCCGTAACGACCGCGGGCGGAGCGCGTAGAGCGCTCCGCCCGCTTTGCTTTGGAGTGGGCTTCTCCCGATGAAGGAAGAAGCGGAATTCGGGGAGGTCTAGAACATCAGCCCGAACGTGACCGGAACGATGCGCGTTGAGCTCTTGTCGGTCAGGCTTGGATCGAACCCCTCGTTCGTGTAGACGTTCTCGAGCCGGGCCTCGACGAATCCGTTCAGACTCATCAGCTTGAACTCCAGACCGGCGCCGCCGTCGATTCCGAACTTGGTCTCGTGCGCCTTGCTCTCGACCCCGTTCGCGTCGAGCTTCCGCTCGATCCGGAAAGCGCCGATGCTCGCCGTGATGTACGGGCGCACGGGGCCGATGCTCTTCCCGAGTGTGATTCCGCCCAGCCCGGAGAGGATGTTTCCTGTACCCTCGGTGCCGGCGGGGACCTGGTCCAGGCTGAACTTCTGGTAGCCGAGGGCGCCGCGGATGCCCACCGGAAGCATGGGCGGCTTCACCTTGACGAAGCCGCGGACGTTGAACCCTTCCTTAAGCGAGTTCTCGGCGTTGCCGACCGGGACGCTCGCTCCGCCGCCGACTCCAATTTGGATCATCTTGCCCGCTCCTGGGAGCTGGGCCGCCGCCGGCGACGCCACGAGCAATGCCACCGCAAGCCCAGCGAAGATCGTTCGAATCATGGCCTTCCTCCTTTGGGTTCGACGCCGCGCGAGCTGTGATGCGTGGATGGGGCGGCCGGATATTGTCTCGGCAGATCTTTCGGATAACTTGAGGTAGGGGCGGCTCTACTTCTCGTGCAGGTGTTTAGCCGTTAGCGGCTTCCTTGGACTCTTCGATCGACGTGATCGGCGCCCAGGACTTTGCGTGCGGGGCGAACCACGAAAGAAGAAAGGAGGCGGCCGCCAGAAGCACGAAGAGGCCGCCGGCGACGACGAAGAAGTAGAACGAGAGCGGGTGGTCCCAGAGCGTGCTGAGCGCTTCGGCGCCCAGGGCGAGGAGCATGAAGAACGCGGATCGCCGGATCCTGCCGTAGCTGGTGATCAGACCTTTCATGATCCCATCCTCGGACTCGGGAACACGGTGTTGCCCGTGGGGACTCCCGTGGCGCTGTCGGCGGGCGCACCGGTCGGCGGAACGACGGCCATGTCGCGCATGTGGTGGACCAGCTCGTGGCAGCCGCTCCTCATGCACGATGTCTTTCCGGCTTTGATCGCCGCCAGAGAGACTCCCGGACCACGGTGCGCCTCGGCGCCCTCGAACGAGCGCGCGCCGAGATGGCACCGGAGGCAGTCGCGATTCTTGTAGCGGCTCGCCATGCGAATCTTCGCCGGGACCGTGCCGAAGTAGGTCTCGAAGACGTACCGGCTTGAGCGCACCTTCGCGCGAAGATCGCCCGAGAGGCCGTAATTCGAGTGACAGGAAACGCAGGCGCTGCTAGTCGGGACCAGGTGATTCTGGAAGTGGGACGCCGGGAGCGACGCGGCGTCCTGCGCCTGGAGACTCTTCCCGTAGTCGGACATGACGTGGCACGAGAGGCAGTAGCCCGTCGTCGCGGAGCGTTCCACGTGCGCGGAATAGCCGCCGTACAGCGCCACCGCCGGCATCAGGAAGAGCGCCGTCAGGCCAAGGATCTTTCCCTCCAGCGACCGGAAGATCTCCGGACGCAGAACCAGGAGCAGGAGGAGAAGCGCCGCGAGCCCGATCTGAATATAGAGGACGAGCGAAGAGGACAGCATGCTGGATACATCGTCATTCCACGGGGGCTGCTTTACCCGTATGATGTCCGGTCTAAGTTTGTCATGCTTCGCTCGTTGCGCCCGTAGCTCAGCTGGATAGAGCGTCTGCCTCCGGAGCAGAAGGCCAGGGGTTCGAATCCCTTCGGGCGCACGACTTCACCTATGAGCGATTCCAAGGCGAAGTTCCAATGGACCGAGCGGCTCGTCGCCCGCCTGTTCACGATGTTCGCGAGCGCGGCGGTGGTGGCGGCCGACATCGGCCTCTTTTTCGTCTACCGGCAAC
>JBKJXM010000052.1:0-5704 GCA_046716305.1 Candidatus Eiseniibacteriota bacterium | reverse complement strand
GCCGGCGCCCGTGTCGTCGCAGGAGGTTTCGATGCCCAGGACTCGCATGCGGGGATTCTAAAGGAAGCGGGCCGGACAGTGGTTCGTCCGGCCCGATTTTCAGAGCGAGCGGCCCGCGTTCCGCCCGCCCCTCCTGCTGCGCAGCAGCGCCGTTACCAGCCCGCCTTGCCTCCACTTTGGACACGGTACGTGGAGAAGTGCCACAGGGGCGCCGAGACGGAGAGGGTGGCCACGCTGACCACCGAGCCGTCGACGCGCTCCCAGTCGCCGGTCTGCGGATTGTAGTAACCCATGTCCGCCACGGACAGAAGCGAACGGCTCATCGGCGAGGCATCCGCGACCAGGAGCACGGGCAGCAGGAACTTGTTCGCGCTGGCCGGCGAGATGCTCAGGTTGACGACGGGCCGGGCGGGATCGGGCTGCGACACCGTGATCCTGGCCGTCGTCGTGAGCGCGCCCGGCGGGATCACCACCGTGAAATTGCCAGCGGAGACCACGCCGCCGAGGACGCCGATCTGCTTGGTCGAGGTGGTCTGCGCGCTGGAGCCGAGGAGGCCGTCCAGGCCGAGCACTTGCGACGAGCCCCCACCGGAGAGCGCCGCCGCGCCAGTGTCCGGAGCCGTGGGTTGAGTCGGCAAGTTCGAGCAACCCGCCGCGCAGAGAAGCACGGCGAGGGTGACGGCGAATAGAAGTGGGGGACGACGCATTCTCGGAGCCTCCGCGGGGATATGGGTCGTCGCGGACGCCGAAGAGGGCGCCGCGAGCTGTCATGGCTGACCCCTAGCAAGGCATTCCCCGTGCCGATCCCGCATTGCATTCCAGCAAGGAAACCTGCCCGCCTCCTATAGGTCTTCCATGGGCTTGCGGCGCATCCCGGACAGCTCTCCACCAAGTTGCGGGCCGCACGGGATGGATGTGGGGAAGGCCACGCACCGGGTGGCGAGAACCAGCCACCAGCGGTGAGGCGCAGCCGGGCGAGAGAGGCGAAACTACGGAATCAGCTCCGCCGAGTCCGCCAGCACCGAAGCGCGGTTATCCGAGACCTCGAGGAACCCGCCCGTGACCGCATACGACGTGACGCGGCCGGAGGGGTCGCGCACGTCCAGCTTCCCCTCTTTGAGCGCCGTGATCAGGGGAGCGTGGTGGGCCAGCACGCCGAGGTACCCCTCGGAGCCCGGCGCCTGGATCGAGATGACCGGACCCTCGAAGATGATCCGCTGCGGCGTGACGAGCCGGAACGTGAACTCGGCCATGGGAGGCGCGGGGCGCTAGGCCCCCGCGGTCACTCCCATCTGTTCCGCTTTCGCGAACACGTCGTCGATGGTGCCGACCATGTAAAAGGCCTGCTCCGGAATGTGGTCGCACTCGCCCTTCACAATCCGCTGGAACGAGCGGATGGTGTCCTCCAGCTTCACGTACTTTCCCGGCGTGCCGGTGAACGGCTCGGCGACGAAAAAGGGCTGGGAGAGGAAGCTCTGGATCTTCCGCGCGCGGGAGACGATCAGCTTGTCGTCCTCGGAGAGCTCGTCGATCCCCAGAATCGCGATGATGTCCTGGAGGTCCTTGTACCGCTGCAGGATTTTCTGAACCGAGCGCGCCAGTGCGTAGTGCTCCTCGCCCACGATGTTCGGGTCGAGGATCCGCGAGGTGGAGTCGAGCGGGTCCACGGCCGGGTAGATCCCCATCTCCGAGATCCGCCGCGAGAGCACCGTGGTCGCGTCGAGGTGGGTGAAGGTGGTCGCCGGCGCGGGATCGGTGAGGTCGTCCGCGGGGACGTAGATGGCCTGCACCGACGTGATCGAGCCCTTCTTGGTCGAGGTGATGCGCTCCTGAAGCGCGCCCATCTCGGTGGAGAGAGTCGGCTGGTATCCCACCGCACTCGGCATGCGGCCGAGGAGCGCCGACACCTCCGAGCCCGCCTGCGTGAATCGGAAGATGTTGTCCACGAAGAAGAGGACGTCCTGGTTCTCCTGGTCGCGGAAATACTCGGCCATGGTCACGCCGGTGAGGGCGACGCGAAGGCGGGCGCCGGGCGGCTCGTTCATCTGGCCGAACACCATCACGGTCTTGTCGATGACGCCCGACTCCTTCATCTCCAGCCAGAGATCGTTCCCTTCGCGGGTCCGCTCCCCGACGCCCGAGAAGACCGAGAATCCGCCGTGCTCGGTGGCGATGTTCCGGATCAGCTCTTGGAGAATGACCGTCTTGCCGAGGCCGGCGCCGCCGAAGAGCCCGATCTTCCCGCCCTTGGCGTACGGCGCGAGCAGGTCGACGACCTTGATCCCCGTCTCGAAGATGCGGGTCACCGTCTCCTGCTCCTCGAACGACGGCGGCGACCGGTGAATCGGCAGGCGCTTGTCGGGCTCCGGTACCGGCGCGCCCTCGTCGATCGGCTTTCCGAGCAGGTTGAAGATGCGACCCAGGGTCTGCCGCCCCACGGGGACCGTGATCGGGCCGCCGGAGTCCACGACGGCCATGCCCCGCGTGACGCCATCCGTGGAGGACATGGCCACGCAGCGCACGACTTCGTCGCCGATGTGGAGCGCCACCTCGACGGTGAGGTCGATCCCACTCTTCTCGTCCTGGATCAACAGCGCGTTCAGGATCTTCGGGAGCCGCTCGGGCTCGAAGCGCACGTCCACCGTGGGCCCGATGACCTGGATGATGTGACCGATGTTGCCGCCGCCTTGAGTCCCGCCTTTGTCGCCGTTCCTTTTCGCCATCGTCCTTCCCTTACTTCAGCGCCTCGGCCCCGCCGACGATCTCGACGATCTCGCGGGTGATCGTGGCCTGCCGGGTGCGGTTCATGTGCAGCGTGAGCGTCTGGATCATCTCGTTGGCGTTCTTGGTGGCCGAGCCCATCGCGATCATCCGCGCGCCGTGCTCCGACGCGGCGGATTCGGCGATAGCTCTGAAGATGCGCATGGCCAGGTAGTACGGCACGATCCGCTCGAGGATCTCCTCCGGGCCCGGCTCGAAGATGTAGTCGCGCTTGGGCGCGCCGGCCT
The DNA here is from genome assembly GCA_046716305.1 of Candidatus Eiseniibacteriota bacterium. Lineage (GTDB taxonomy): Bacteria > Eisenbacteria > RBG-16-71-46 > SZUA-252 > SZUA-252 > DASQJL01. Next base: position 2,696 of record JBKJXM010000052.1, on the reverse strand, counting down.
TCGGCGCAGCTCCGAGCGGAAGAAGCGTCTCCACCATGATCTGCCGGGAGAGAGCGCTCTTGAAGTGCGTGGTGACCAGGTCGACCTCGTCGATCTCCCCGGAGAGGAAGCGGGCGAGTAGGTCGCGGCTCAGCTCTTCCGCGTACTTCCAGTCCGGCACGCCGCCCAGGTCCGTGCGGAACGCGAGCACGTCGGCGTTCCGCCGCCGGAAGTAGTCATAGCCCTTCTTCCCCAGGAGGATCAGGCGCGCCGTGCGCTGGACCTCGCGCATGCGGACCTCGGTGGCCCGGATGAGGTTCGCGTTGAACGCTCCCGCGAGCCCGCGGTCCGAGCTGACCATGAGGATGGCGCGCTGCTTCACCTCGCGCCGCACGAAGGCAGGATGGAGCGAGTCGCCCGACGCCTGCGCCAGGTTCTCGAGCACCTCCCCGAGGATCTGCGCGTACGGCCGCGCCGACTCGACGGCGGTCTGCGCGCGGCGCAGCTTGGCCGCCGAGACCATCTCCATGGTCCTCGTGATCTGCGCCGTGTTCCGCACCGAGCGGATGCGGGTCCGGGTCTCGCGAAGGGTCGCCACGCTACCTCGTCCTGTTCACTCTGGGATTCGCCACGCTACTTCTTCACCCGCCGGAGGAACTCGACCTTGAACGCCTCGATCCCCTTCTTCAGCCGCGCCTCGATCGCGTCGGTCAGCTCGTACTTGGCGCGGAGGTCGTGGAGCACGTCCGGGTACTGCTTTTCGAGAAACTCGTAGAGCCCCGTCTCGAAGTCACGGACCGACTCGGCCGGCAGCTCGTCCAGGTATCCGTTCGTGCCGGCATAGATGATCGCCACCTGCTTCTCCACGGGAACCGGCTGATACTGCCCCTGCTTCAACAGCTCGACCATACGCTCGCCGCGCGTGAGCTGCGCCTGCGTGGTCTTATCCAGGTCCGAGCCGAACCGCGAAAAGGCCGCGAGCTCGCGGTACTGCGCCAGGTCCAACCGCAGGCGTCCGGCGATCTTCTTCATCGCCTTCGTCTGCGCCTTGCCGCCGACGCGCGACACCGAGATGCCGACGTTGATCGCCGGCCGGATGCCCGCGAAGAAGAGGTCGCTCTCGAGGAAGATCTGCCCGTCCGTGATCGAGATGACGTTGGTCGGGATGTACGCCGAGACGTCTCCGGCCTGGGTCTCGATGATCGGGAGCGCGGTGAGGCTGCCGGCGCCCAGCGCGTCGTTCAGCTTGGCCGCCCGCTCCAAGAGCCTCGAGTGGAGATAGAAGACGTCCCCGGGGTAGGCTTCGCGGCCCGGCGGACGGCGGAGAAGGAGCGAGAGCTGGCGGTAGGCCGCCGCGTGCTTCGAGAGATCGTCGTAGATGACCAGCGCGTGCTGCCCCTTGTCGCGGAAGTACTCGCCGATGGCGCAGCCGGTGTAGGGCGCGATGTACTGGAGCGGAGCGGTCTCGCTCGCGCCCGCGCTGACCACGGTCGTGTACTCCATGGCGCCGTGGTCCTCGAGGATCTTCACCACCTTGGCCACGGTGAAGTCCTTCTGCCCCACCGCGACGTAGATGCAGTGAAGGTCGCCGCCCTTCTGGTTCAGGATGGCGTCGATCGCCACCGCGGTCTTCCCGGTCTGGCGGTCGCCGATGATCAGCTCCCGCTGGCCGCGGCCGATCGGGATCATCGAGTCGATGGCCTTGAGCCCCGTCTGCACCGGCTGATTCACGGGCTGCCGCTCGACCACGCCGGGGGCGTGCCCCTCGAGGGCGCGGGTCTCGGTGGTCGCGATCGCGCCCTTGCCGTCGATCGGGAGGCCGATCGCGTTCACCACGCGTCCGATCATGGCTTCCCCGACCGGGACGGAGGCGAGCTTTCCGGTGCGGCGCACCGTGTCGCCCTGCTTGATTGCCGCCTCGGAGCCGAAGAGCGCGGCGCCGACGTTGTCCTCTTCGAGGTTCAGGACCAGGCCGGTGACGTCGCCGGGGAAGAGGATCAGCTCTCCCGCCATCGCGTCGTCCAATCCCCAGATGCGGGCGATTCCATCCCCCACCTGGAGCACCGTCCCGACGCTCTCCATCTGGAGCCGGGTCTCGTACTTCTCGATCTCCTGCTCGAGTACCGCGCTGACTTCTTCAGGCTTGAACGCCATGCGTCAACCTCTGCCGTGGACCCGCGAGGCGAGGAGGCGGCGGCGAATCCGCCACAGCTCCGTCGCGAGCGTGCCGTCGATGACTTGGTGGTCCAGCGAGACGACCGCGCCGGCGATCAGCGCGGGTACGACCTCGCGGGTGAGCAGAATTTTCCGGCCGGTGCGCGCGGCGAGGGCCTTCGACAGCGTCCCCGCCTGGCCCTCGGAGAGTGGGATGGCCGTGCGCACGACGACCCGCGTGATCCCCATCGCCTCCTCGGCCAGCTTCTGGAACTCGTCCGCGATCGCGATCAGGTGGTTCAGCCGGCGGCGCCGGAGGAGAACCATCAGGAGGCCGAAGACCAGGCGCGAGAGCCGCGGCTTCCACTGCTTCTCGAGGAAATCGATCTTCTCCGCGCGCGAAATGCCGGGCGACTCGAAGAAGCGCCGGACCCGGTGGTCGCGGCGCGCCATGGCCCCGATCTCCCGAAGCTCCGTCTGCGTCTCGTCGAGAGCCTTCTGGCGCTCGGCCAGATGGAGAAGGGCGCGCGCGTAGCGGCGCGCGAGCGTGACCGAGATCACCG
>JBKJXM010000051.1:0-5139 GCA_046716305.1 Candidatus Eiseniibacteriota bacterium | reverse complement strand
CGCCCCGGGGGGGGGCGCCCGGAGCGTAGCGGCCCACGCGCGGAGGCGACGGGCCCGCGCTGCAGCAGTGCCCGAACCAGAGAAACCCCTCGCGCGCCGCGAGGATGCCGAACGTGGACGCCGCCTGGAGCGCGCCGCCGGTGCCCACGCTCGTGACCGCGTCCCATGAAACGCCGTCGGTCCGGAGCACGACGCCAGCCCCCAGCCCCGGTGCGGACACGTTCCCGGGAGTGAACCAGGCCTCGGTGTCCCGCACCGTCGTCTTCTGGAGGTCGTTCACAGCCGGCCCCTCCGTCTTGTAGACGGTCCAAGCGTCGGCAGCGGGGTCGTACCGCGCCATCCCCGTCTCCGAGCCGGCCCAGAGCGCGCCGTCGGGAGCCGTCCCCAGCGCGTTCTTGTTCCCCAAGGGAAGGCCGGGCCCGGTCGCGACCCACGATCCCGCCGCGCGCCGGAACACGCCGGGCCCGTTCGTCGCCGAGTAGAGCGCTCCGCCCGCCTCGGACAGGGCGAGGGTGGCCCCGAAGTGCCCCGCGGCCACCGGCGCGAGCACTCCGCCCGCGTACGCCCGCGGACCGGCGGTCGTGCCGACCCAGAGCGTGCCGCCAACCACCGCCAGCGCGTTCACCGGGCCGGCGAAGACGGCGCGGCGATCGAGCCAGGCGCCGGACTGAAACGAAGAGAGCCCGCTCCCGGTCCCGACCCACAGCGTGTCGCCCACGATCGCGAGCGCGCGCACGTCGTCGGAGACCAGGCCGCCCGCGGTGCTCGCGCTGGAATCGGAGCGCCGCAGGGTGACCCGCGCGCTCGAGCGGTTCTCGGCGAACAGGGCCACGCCCCCCGACGTGCCCACCCACACGCTGTCGCCCGCCGGGAAGAGAGTCTGGACGCGATCGCTTGGAAGTCCGTCGAACGTCGTGAGCGCGCGGCGCCACCCTCCGCCCGGCGACAGGCGGGCCACGCCGCCGTCGACCGTGCCGATCCAGAGATCCCCGCTCGGGCTGACCGCCACGCTGAGAGTCTGATTCGTCGGGAGCCCGCCCGGCGCGGCGAGCGTTTTTGTGAGCGGACCCGCCGGCATGGCGACCGTCACGAGGCCGCCCGTCGTCGCGGCGGCGAGCACGCCGCCCCACGATGCGAGGCCGCGCACGTCGTTCGAGTTGACGTGATTCCGGATGAAGAGACGCGTGGCGGCCGCCGCGTCGTCGGGCGCCGCGGCGGACACCGACGCGAGCGCGCATAGCGCGGCGAGCGCGCGGCGCGTCATCGGCCGGCTCCGCGCGTCGCGCGCAGGAAAATGCGCAGGTCCTCGGCGACCGAGAATCGGGCAAGGTACGCCAGTTCGGTTTCGAGCCGCGCGCCGCGCTCACCCCCGTCGTGGTGTCCGGCGTCCGCGGGGTTGTCCGCGGGCGAGACCACGCCGGGACGGACCGGCTCCAGCGCGAGCCGGGCCCACCCGGGAACCCCTTCCCACCGGACGCGCTCGTAGTCGCTCCGCCCGACCCAGCTCCGTTCGCCGGACCACACGCGGCGCCAGGCCTCCCCCACGCCCATTCCGCCCGCGCTCTGCGCGAGGTGCCGGTGGAGCCCGCGCCACCGCCACGGCACGACGACGAGCGACAGGAACACGTCGCTCGCGCGCTTCCGGGCTCGGAGCGACATCCCGCGGGTGGGCGCATGGAGAAGCACCGCACCCAACGGCTCGAGGCCGCGCGCGCCCGCCCCCGGCATCAGCCGGGCGAGCGAGCCCGCCCAGTAGACGGCGGCTCCCGAGTCGCGGAGCGCCGAGGCCAGCGCGAGGAGGTACGGAAGCTCCCGGGGTTCCGAAGGGCTCGGAACGATGCAGACGATCTGGATCCGCTCCGCCTCGATCAGCGTGCGGAGCCGCGAGGCCGCCGCTTCGGGAGGCTCGCTCCCGTCCATCGGAACCTCGGCGTGGAGCGGCTCGAAGCCCGAGGAGCGCGACCGCTCCAGCGCGGCCCGCGCCCGCTCGGCTTCGTCGCCCGATCCCAGGAGGAGCACGCGCCGGAACGCGAAGCCCTGCCGCCGCGCGCCCGCCGTGAGTCCCGAGAGCAAGGACCGGCCCGCGGTCAGGAACAGGAAGAGGAGCGGCGCCGTGAGAAGCACCAGGAGGCGCGAGTAGCGCGGCGTCTGGAACATGAAGGTGGTCGCCATGAGAAGAAGCACCGCCTGCAGCACCGCTCGTCCCAGGCGGAACATGCGGTCGACCGAATCGCGGAACGCGCCGTGGCGGTAGAGACCGTTCAAGGCGATGGCGAGGAGGGTCACCGCGACCGTGAAGAGGAAGAGGCCCAGGTACGCCGACGGCTGATAGAACGGCTTTTCGGAGAGCGGGGAGAGGGCGGCGCGGATGCCGTAGGCCGCGGCGCAGGCCAGCGCCGCCGCGGCGGCGTCCACGAGGATCGTCGCCGCCTGCGTGAGGCGCCCCCGGACCTGGCTCACGGCGAACACGAGGGCGCTCCACTTCTCGGTGAAGCGCAAGAGGCCCGCGGCGTGCGCGCGGAGCGAGCGCGGACTGAGCTGCGCGCTCGACCGCGCGTAATCGTGGAACATCCGGGCGTCGGACACATAGAGAACCTCGTAGCCGTGGCGCCCCATTCGCTGGCACCAGTCGACGTCTTCGAAATAGAGGAAATAGCGCTCGTCCATGAGTCCGACATCCCGCATCGCCTGCCGCCGGACGAGCATGGCGGCGCCCAGCACCCAGTCGACCCGGCGGGTCCCGACGTGGTCCCAGTCGGCCATCACGTGCTCGCGCAGGGCGCGGCTCTTCGCGACGAGCGGACCCAGTGGAATGCGCCGAAGGAGGAGCGTCCTCCAATTGTAGAAGCGCCGGGCCGAGAGTTGAAGCGTCCCGTCCGGGTTCAACAGCTTCGGGGCGACGATCCCGGCGCGCGGATGTGCCGCGGCGGCCTGGACCAGCGTCTCGATGGAGCCCTCGAGAACGCGCACGTCGGGGTTCAGAATCAGCACGTCCCCGCCGGCCGCAGCCCGGATGCCGGCGTTCACGCCGCGCGCGTATCCCACGTTCTTCCCCGGCTGGACGACCCGCGCGGGCCAGGGCAGCGCCGCCCGGGCCAGAATCTCCTCGACCGGCTCGCCCGAGTTGTTCACCACGATGATCTCGCCGAGCGGCTCGGGGCGCGCCTGGGCGAGCGACGCCATCAGCCGCGCGAGCGCCTCCCCCGTCCGGTAGTGCACGATGACCAGCGAGAGGGACACGGGGCCCCTAGAGGGCGCCGATCAGGTCGAGCAGGCGGAGGCGCCAGACCATCCACACCGCTTCCCAGACGATCTTGCGGGACATCTTCGACTCGCCCGCGTGCCGGTCGACGAAGAGGATCGGGATTTCCTTGATGCGAAACCCCTTCCGATACGCCTTGAACGTGATCTCGATCTGGAACGCGTAGCCGTCGGAGCGCACGCGGTCCCAGTCGATCGCCTCGAGCACGGCGCGCCGGTAGCACTTGTATCCGCCCGTGAGGTCCTTCACGCGCATTCCCGTGATCACGCGGCTGTAGACGTTGGCCAGGTACGAGAGGACCAGCCGCGAGAGCGGCCAGTTCACCACCGTCACCCCGTACAGGTAGCGCGACCCCAGCACCACGTCGGCGGTCTCGATCTCATGCAAGAATTCCCGGAGGCTGTCGGGGCTGTGCGAGAAATCGGCGTCCATCTCCAAGACGGCGTCGTAGTCGCGCGCGAGCGCGTAGCGGAATCCGGCCACGTACGCCGAGCCCAGCCCCGCTTTCCCCGGGCGGTGGAGAACGTGGACGCGCGGGTCGCGCGCGGCCATCTGGTCCGCGATGGCGCCGGTCCCATCGGGCGAGTTGTCGTCGACGATGAGCACCTCCAGCGGGAGATTCTCGGCGAAGATCCGCGTGAGGAGCGGCTCGACGTTTTCCCTCTCGTTGTAGGTCGGAATGATGACGAGCGCCTTCACGACGCGCGCTCCGGGCGTTCGCGGCGCGGCGCGCGGCGGCGCCGCCACTCGAGCCAGACCCCGGCGATCCCGAGGAGGAGCGCCAGGGCCGCGGAGGCGGCCGAGAACTTGATCCCCGCCGTAAGGGCCCCGGGCAGGTAACGGAGGCGGATCCGGTGGACCCCTGGAGGGACGAGGATGCCCCGCATCAGGTAGTTGACCCGATGGATCGGGGCCGGCTTCCCGTCGATGGTCGCGCTCCAGTCCGGGTCGAACTGGTCTGCCTGCACGAAGAGGCCGGGCGCTGTCGTGGAGACCAGGTACTCCGAGCCGTTCAGGTCGTAGCGGATGCGCGTGACCGAGTCGGGAACGGACGGCTGCGCCAGCGCCGGGTAGGGCGGCGGCTCGGTCCAGACCGCTTCGCTCCGCGGGTCGAAGAAGTCAGCGGCGCGAAGGAACGCGAGCGCGGTGGATTCGTCCTTCACCGGCCGGACGCGGTGGACCACGTACGCGCGCGGGAGAGCGCCCTGGATCTCGTAGACCTTGACCGGTCCGTCGTGGCGCAGCGTCACGCCCCCCGTGGTGTCGGGATAGTAGCCGTCGGTGAGGACGTACTTCACGTTGAGGAGACGCACCACGCGCAGGTTCGGTAGCCCCACCGTGTCCATGAAAGCCTGGTAGAGGCGCGGCTTCGCGGGGTGATAGCCCAGCACCGACGCGATCCCGTATGCCGCGAGCCTCGAATCGTTCCACTCGAGCGGGAGGACGCGGAACTCGGTGGTGTCGCCGCGGAGAAAGGTGACCTCCGGCGTCTCGCTGAAATTCTCCGCGTACTGGGTCCGGCTGCCGAGCTGGGGATCGATGATCTTCCGGTCCACCGTCCAGAGATCCACCGCGGTGAGGCCGACTACGAGAAGGGCCGCGGCCGCACGTGTGAGCCGCCCCCGCCGCTCGAGCGCGATCACCGCGAACGCGGCGGCGAGCAGGATCCCCGCCCGAAGCGCGTCCACCGTGGCCATGTCGAGAGCCTGGCGCGCGGCGGCCGCGTTCATCCAGGGGCGCGCCTTCGACGCCGTGGCGAGGATCGAAGGACCCAGGAGCTGCAGCAGCACGACGAGCCCGACCGTGCCCGCGCCCGCGAAGATCGCGGCCCGCATCCAGGCGGCGCCCAAGTCCCCCCCCTTGCCCCGGGAAGCCGC
>JBKJXM010000050.1:0-10934 GCA_046716305.1 Candidatus Eiseniibacteriota bacterium | reverse complement strand
AGCGGAATCTAGCCAATATCCTCTCCCGCATTGCGGAACGAGTGGATCCCGCCAAGAGGCCGTGGGTCTGGCAGATCGAGCTTCATAATCCGCTACCGGAGACTTCATTGACTGACAACTGACTACTGCCCCGGCGCACCACCCCGTTCCATCCCGCTACACCGCTTTGCCGCCCGGCGGCTCCATGCGCGCCAGCTCGCGGAGATTGCGAACCACCCTCGTCAGCAATAATCCGCCCATCGACAGCGCGGCGGCGATGCCGGCCAGATCAAAGACCGTCATTCGCACATGCCCCACGGTGAACGGAATCGGGCCGATGACCAACGCGGCCGTGTTGAGCAGGAAAAGCACGCCGCGCGCCTCGGTGGGACCGAGGATCCCGTAGCCGTAGCGGAAGACGCCGAAGGCGTGCGTCTCGAGATACACGTTGATCGAGAGAATGAGGTAGGCGATCACGATCGCGAGCCCGACCGAGAGGAGCATGTAGGGCGAGAAGCCCAGGCCCAGGCCGACCAGCGTGGTGGAGTACGCGTCGGTCAGGTGATCGAGGTAGAAGCCGTAGCGCGGACGCTCCCATTTCCGCACGCGGGCGAGCGTGCCGTCCAGGCTGTCCCCGAACCAGTTCACGATCAGCCCGCCGCTCGCGAGCCAGAGCCAATGGCGGTCCTGCGTGGAGAGGATGTAACCGAGCGCGATCAGGGTCGAGCCGAGGACGCCGATCGCGGTCAGATGATCGGGGACGATCCAGCGGGGGAGGGAGGCCGCGATTCGCGGCAGGAGCCACTTCTCGGCGCGCGCGAGGATGAACGTCGCGCGGCGCTCCGGATCCTTGGGCGCTTCGGCCATGGCCCGGGATACTACATCTATTCGGCCTGGTGTCGGCGCTCCAAGGTCATGACCCGCCAGCCCGTCCCGGAACCGGCTACCTGAGCCTCGTACGCTGGGCCATTTCCGTACCTATCGGCTGTTCTTCTTCTTGTCCTTACCCTGTTTTATCGGCGCCGGGGCAGGCAATGCCGTTCCGGCCGCGCCCGGCACGTCCGCCATCGCGATCCGGACCGTTCCCCCCTCGGGGGCGTCCGGCTGCACCTGAGCCACCGCCTGCACGCGGGCGGGGTCTCCAATGGTCAACTCGGAGATCCACGCGGCCACCTGCTTCGCCGCGGAGTTTGCATGCTCGTACGAGCGGCCCACCACGGTCACCCGGACCGGCTGCGACACGCGCGGATGCTGGTTGAGGGTGCTCGCCGCCTCGAGAACGATCGGGGGCGCGGAGCGCGTCGCGGCCTGCCCATAGGAGTTCCGCGCGACGCCTTCCTGGAGAGCCTGCCCCGAGAAGACCAGCACGGGGCCCTGGGCGGAATCGAGCCGGTAGGCCGCTACGCGAAAGCCCTGCCCGACGAAGTTCCGCTTGTTGCCGGCTTTGTCGACGGCCTCGAACACGTAGGAGTACGTGACTCCCGGCGAGACCGGCGCGCCCGAGACGGTACGCCCGTCCCACACGATCTCCCGCGGCGCGTCTCCGGTGCCGCTGAACTGCGCCGCCGTCTGGCCGCGCGAATCGGCCACGGTCAGCTTCCAGCGCTCGGTGCCGCGCACGTTGGGTTGGAAGCGGGCGATGGCGCCGCTCGCGAACTGCCGGAGCCACGGACGCGCGGTGTACGGGGAGCGCCCCGTCGCCGATACGGCGAGATACTGCGACGTGAGGTCCGGGGACACGCGGTCGAGCACGTCCTGAGCGGTCCCGAAGTCGAGCCCCTTCACCTCGGCCGGGTTCAGCTGAAGCGCCAGAGGCGGGCGCTCGATCTCCACGTGCACCCGGTCCTCGCCCTCGACGGTGAGCGAGCGGAAGTCGGTCCGATCCTGCCCGCCCTTGAGCGTGTAGCCGCTCTGCTTGCCGGAGTCGGTGGAGTCCGCCGCCGCCGCCGCCCAGACCGTACCCGCGGCGAAGAGGAGCGTGAGCATGGCTGCCGCAAGTGCGGCGCCGCAACGGCAGATCGCTCGAAGTGTCATCGCCTGTGCTCCCCTTTTAGACCCGGGAATCGGGCCAAGCTCCTCGTGAATCGGATCAACCGGCGTCGCGCAGCCGGAAGCGGAACGTGATCGTGCCCCACTGCTCGCCGGTCCGCCCGCCGCGCAGCGGCTGGAAGAGCCATCCGCGGATCGCGGCGCGTGCGTTCTCGTCGAAGTCGCCGAAGCCGGCCGTCTTCTGGATCACCACGTTCTCCTTCACGGTCCCGTCGGAGCGGACCACGAAGTAGACCGTGACGGAGCCCTCGACGGCTTCCCGCTTGGCCCACTCGGGATACTCGGGAAGCACCGTCTGGAGCACCGGGCGGTCCGCGATCGGGCCGGCCACCGAGGCCCCCGCGATCGTGCGCCGCGCCGTGGCGTCGCCCACCTGGGCGGGCGCCGACCCTCCGGTTTTGACCGCGGGGAGCGTGGCCGGGGCCGAAGCCCCTCCCGCGCCGCCGCCTCCGCCCCGGCTCAGGGGCAGCGCGCCCGCGCCGCCGAGGGCGCCGCCGCGATTCAGAGCCACCGGAGACGACCCGGTTCCAGTCCCGGTCCCGCCGATCGTGGCCGCGGTGCCGTACATCGACGAAGGCAGCGAGGTCGAGGCCGTGCCCGGAATCGCCGGCCGCTCCTCCTGCGTCAGCTTGGACAGCCGCGCGGTCATCTGATCCACGATCGCCGTGGAGGAGATCGGGTCCAGCGCCACATCGCCCCGCTCGGCTTTCCGCACGAACCGCTCGTCGTGCGTCACGGCGTGGGCCGCGAGCGCGGGCTGCGCGTCGGAGCGCGCCGAGCGCGGCGGCGGCGCACTCCCGGCGCCCGGGGCGCCGGCCAGGTCGCCCTCCGTGAGCATCATGATTTCGGTGATCGGCGGCGTCTCCACGACGGACGTTTTCATCGTCACGATCCAAAGAAACAGGAGTGCGTGGAGAACGATCGAAGCCCCCATGGTCCGTCGCGTGCGCCTGCGGCACGCATCCAGATCCAGACGCAGCGTCGCGCCGATCGCCGAATATCCTCTTGCTGTGGCACTCATCGGGCCCCTCCGGTCTTCTGCCGGGTCGCGATGGCCAGCCGTTTCGCTCCCGCCGCGCGAGCCGTCTCGAGAAGCTCCCGCACGGAGGAATAGGACGCCTCAGAGTCGGCGCGCACCACCACCAGCGCGTTCTCGTTCTCCCGCTCCGACAGGCGCTCGCGGAGGGCGGGCCCCAGGCTGGACCGGGTCACCAGGTCGTCATCGAGGGCGAGGTCGCCGGTGGACGACAGCGTGATGCTCAGGTTCCGCTCGTCCTCCGATTCCCGGGTCTGTGCCTGCGGCAGGTTGACCGGGAGGTCGGCGACCGAGAGGAGCGGCGCCGTCACCAGGAGAATGATGACCAGCACCAGCGCGACGTCGATGATGGGCGTCACGTTCACCTTGGTGATCAGTGTGGACCGCGGCACGAAGCTTCGCATCTCAGCCTCCCACGACCGCGATCTGCGCGGCCCCGCACTGTTTTGCCTCGTCCAGGATCCCCACGAACACCCCGTGCGGCACCTGGTCCGCGCACCGCACCACCACCGCGTGGGTCGCGCTCAGCTCGATCAGGGGCTTCAGCAACAGCGACATGGTCGCCCGCGTCACGGGCGTCCGGTTCACGAACAGGCTGTCCGCCGAAACGATCGTGATCTCCACGCGCTCGCTTCTCGAAACGAGCGCGGCCGCCTTCGCGGCCTGGGCCGCCCGCTGCACTCCAATGCTCGACTGGAAGGCCATCGGAGTGGCGACCATCAGGATCACGACCAGGACCAGGGACACGTCGATCAACGGCGTCATGTTGACGTCGTGAATCGATTCGGGTATGCGCATGCGCCAGCGGCGCGGCATGGGCATCTCCTTACGCGACCCGCGACGTCTGACGCTGGGCGACGGGCCCCGCGTTCAGCCGAAGGGTCCGGGCACTGTTCTCGGCCACGGTCAGCATCACGCCCATCTGGCGCACGAAATGGTTGTAGAGAATCACCGCGGGCACGGCGACGAGGAGCCCGGCCGCGGTCGTGAAGAGCGCTTCGGCCACGCCGGCGGCCACGACGGACGGTCCGGCCGAGCCCGTGCGGGCCATGTCGTGGAACGCGCGCATGATGCCCCACACGGTTCCCAGAAGACCGATCAGGGGCGCGGTGTTGCCCATGGTGCCGATGAAGCCCAGGTTCCGCTCGAGCTGGAGCCGCTGCTCGCTCAGCGCGATGTGCAGCTTCTCCTCGCAGACCTGCTCGGGCTCGCCGAGGTTCTTCACCATCTCGGCCGCGACCGGCCCCATCGGGTGCGGGGTTCCCGCGAGCAGGCGCACGGCCTCGTCGCGGTGGCCCGAGCGCACGGACGAAAGCGCGGAGGCGAGGACCGCGTCCGGATTGCCGCGGCGCTTCCAGAAGTACATGACGCGCTCCAGCGCGAAGCCGGCCGTGAGCACGCTGCAGCAGATGATGATGACCATGACAGGGCTGGTCCGCATCGCCTGGATCCAGTCGAAGTTTTCGAACATCGTCGTACCGCTCCTTTCAGAGGTCCGGGCTACCGGACCCGCTTGGCAGATTGAAGCTGCGTGGCCCGGCCCGCTGCCGCCTGGGCCAGCTCCCGGTCCTTCGAGTTCGCCGCGATGTCGCGGTAGGCGCTCATCGCCTTCAGGTACTCCTTCCGGGATTCGTAAATGGAAGCCATGCGCGCCACGGCCGAGAGCCGGAACGCGTTCCGGCGGTCCACCGCCTGCGACGCGCGGAGGTACCAGCGGATCGCGTCGTCCATCTTCTGCTGCTCTTCGAGGCAGCGCCCGACGCGGAACTTGAGCTCGGTGTCGAGCGCCGCGCTCGGCTTGGCGTCCAGCGCCCGCTCGAACTCGGCCTGCGCTTCGGGGAAGCGGCCGGCCGCGTCCTCGATGTCGCCGAGCTGATAGGCGATCTCGTCGGCGCGGACGTCGCCGGGGCGCTCCTGCCGGTAGGCGAGGAGCGTGGCCTTGGACTCCTCGGTCTGACCCAGCGCGCGCTGGCACAGGGCCAGGTTGTACTGCGCGGCCCCGCGCACTTCGGCCGAGGCGCTGTCCGACAGCACCTGCATGAACGCCATCGCGGCCGGCATGTACTCCTTGTTCTCGAAGCGGCTCAGCCCGATCTGGAAGTTCACCGAGGGGCGGAGATCGCTTGCCGGGAAAAAGGAGAGGAACTGCTCCTGCGCGAGCCGGGCCTCCTCGGGCTTGCCCGCCTTGCCCAGCGCGTCGGCCAGGAGGAATTGCGCCTGGTCCGCAGCCGAGTAGCCGGGGAACTGGCTCACGACGCGGCGGAACCCGTCCGCCGCCTGCTCGAAGCGCTTGGCCCCGTAGTGGTTCTTCGCGATCTGGAAGAGCGCGTCCGCCGCGTAGGCGCTGTTCGGATACTGCTCGACGAGCTGCGCCAGGACCGCCGTGCCCTTGTCGGACTGCCCCAGGCGGTAGAGAGCGAGCTCGGTGCCTCGGGCCGCCTCTTTCGCGAACGGGCTGTCGGGGTAGCGGGCGATGATCCGCGAGAAGGCCTCGAGCGCCGGGGCGTCGTTGCCCGCGTTGTACTCGCACTGCCCCATCCGCAGCGTCGCGAGCGCGGCCGCGTCCGTCGCGGCGAAGTGCTCGAGCAGCCCGCGGTAGCAGCGCTTCGCGTCGGCGTAGCGCTGCGCCTGGAAGTAGAGGTCGCCCGCGCGCGCCCAGGCCTTCTCGGCCACCGGCGCCGACGCGCTGTCCCGGACGATCGCCTCCCAGTGATCCACGGCATCCCCCAGACGGTTGAGACGCACGTACGCCAGCCCCGACTGATAGTTCGCGACGTGGCGCTTCGGGTGTCTGGGGAACCGCTTCAGAAAGTCCTCGTAGCCCGCCGCCGCGTCGCGGTAGCGCTTCTGGTTGAAGCGGTCGTGCGCGATGTCGAGGAGGGCGCTGCTCACCAGTTCTGGGTTGGTCGCGCCGTACTTCATGACCAGCCGCTCCTCGGTCCGCACGGCGAGACTGTCTCGTCCCTGCTGCGCGTACGTCCAGGCGAGGAGCTTGGTCGCCGAGGCCCCGACCGCGTGATCGGGGAAGTCGCGGATCAGCTTCTCCAGCGTGGCCTGCGCCTCGGGGTGCCGCGACATCGCGGCCATGGCGTCCGCGTCGATCAGGAGCGCGTTGGCCCGCCACGGCGACCGGCTGGGGGGCATCTTCTGCAGCAGGAGATGGGGCGCGCCAGCAAGCTGACCCAGGTCGCCCGCGGTCCGATACGAGTAGAGGAGCAGGCAGAGCGCGGCCTCGATGACCTCCTCGTGGCCCGGCATCACCGGACGGACGGAGCGGGTCGAGTCGATGGCGCTCGCCACGTAGCGGTCGAGCACGATCTGGAAGTACGGAGCGGCCGCGCGCGGCCGGTGCTGCTCCAGAAGCCCCACGCCCGCCATGTAGGCGGCGGCCGGCGCTTCCGGCTCGAGCGGGTAGCCCGACACGACCGCCTGGTACGAGCCGGTCGCGTCGGCCTTCCGGCCGAGCGCGTCGAGACAGCGGGCGACGCGGTACTGCGCGCTCGCGGCCACCGCGTGCTGGAAGTAGCTGGTCAAGACGCGATTCAGCTCCACGATCGCCTCGGCGTGCTGCCCGCGCGAGGCGAGGACGCTGCCGATCAGGAACTGCGCGCGCGCGGCCTGGTCGGTGCCGGGGCGGCGCGTGACGATGCCGCGGAAGAGCGCGAGAGCCGAATCGGCGGAGCCGCTCAGGCAAATTGCGCCCGCGGCGCGGATCTCGGCCTCCGCGATGACGGCCGGGTCACGCGCCTGCGTCGCGGCCCGCGCGAACTCCTCGGCCGCGCTCTTATAGTCGCGGGCGCGGAGGAAGGCGTCCGCCTTGCCGAGCAAGGCCGGGTCGCGGAGCGGCGAATTGGGGAAGCGGGTCGCGACCTCCTGGAACGCCGCGGCCGAAGCGAGCATCGAGCCGAGGCTCCGGTGGCAGAGCGCCCTGAGATAGGAGACGGCCGCGCCGCCTCCCGGCCTCGTGCCGATCAGCGCCAGGGCGTCCGCCGGCTTGTTCGTGACATAGAGCGCCGTGGCCCGCGCCAGCTGAACGCGCGGATCCGCGGCGTACCAGGCGCGCTGCATGAGGAGCGCCGCGAGGTGCCGCTGCGCCGTCACGGTGTCGCCGCGCCGGAGCGCGCCCCACGCCTGCGCGATCTTCGCCTCGCCCATGAGCGGGCTCTGCGGATAGCTTTGCTCCCACTCGCCCCACGCCTTCGCGGCGTCCTTGTCCTGGCCGGTGGCCTCGAGCGTGATGATCGACTGGAACTCGGCGTCGTCGGCGTACGGTCCCTTGCCCAGCTTGTCCGCGGTCTGGCGGAAACCCTCCGACGCCCGCGCGGTCTCTCCCTGCTCCAGACGGATCTGGGCCCAGAGGTACCTCGCGGCCTGGTCCTCTTCTTCGTTGCGCGTGCCGCGCATCACGACCGTCACGAGGCGGTCGGCTTCCTGGAGCCCCGCCGCGCGCTCGGCGTCGGGGAGCAGGCGGGCTGCCTCGAAGGCGAGTCCGGCCTCCCGCAGTCCCGAGCCCTTGGGTTCCTCCGCCCGCGCCGGCGCGGCCGCGCACAGAGCGGCCACGAGGAGCGCGGCGATCGTCATCTGACGGTCCGAGTGCGACATGGTTGATGCCTCCGTTCCGCTACTCGACCGGGATGACCGGCACTTCGCCCTGCGGGCCGCCGGTGGAAATGATGACCGCGCGGGCGCGGCTTTCGATAACACGCCCCTCGGCGTCGTTCACGGTGAGGCGATAGCGATACTCGCCGTCAGCGAGGGGCAATCCGGTTTCGTCCTTTCCGTCCCAGAGGATGTGCGCCGGCGGAGCGCCCTTGCCGCCGAACTTGCGGACCACCTCGTCGGATTTGCTGATCAGCTCGAGGGCCCAGGAATCGGTCTCCGCCTTGGTGCGCGCGTTCAGGTCGATTTTCGTCGTGGCGCGCTCGCCGGTCGGCGAGAAGATCTCGGGGCTGGCCTTCGCGCTGGCGAAGAACCCGCCGAAGCGATAGCTGAGTCCGATCCGGTGCGTGAGGCCCAGCGGATGGTCCAGAACGCCGTAGTCGAACTGGTAGCGGCTCGCGAAGCGATAGCTCAGGCCGCCGCCCGGGTTCTGGTCGTCCATGCCGACCCGGAGCGCGAAGCTCGGCTGCACCCAGTATTCGGACCCGCCCCGCAGCCGGACGCCCGGCCCCGACGCGTGGTCGACTTCGGCGGTGATGAGACCGCGCCCGCGGAGCACCGCGTACGAGAACCCGCCGCGCACTTCGAGCGGGTACGTCTCCTTGGTGTCGCGGAGCGTGATGCCCGGGCCGCCCACGTTGAGCACCGACGCGCCCACCCGGAGGTT
Organism: Candidatus Eiseniibacteriota bacterium; assembly: GCA_046716305.1. Classification (GTDB taxonomy): domain Bacteria; phylum Eisenbacteria; class RBG-16-71-46; order SZUA-252; family SZUA-252; genus DASQJL01. The sequence continues at coordinate 2,544 of JBKJXM010000050.1, read as the reverse complement.
CTGCGTGACGTTGGCGATGGCGCCCACGTCGAAGCCGAAGCCGGTCCCGGAGAAGTCCTCGATGGTCTGGCGAACCATCTTCACGTTCGCTCCCACCGCGAACTTCGGATTCAGGCTCTTGGCCAGAGAGAGGATGTAGGCGGTCTCCCCCTCGCTGAACGTGCCGAGCGGGTCGTTCATGTCGTTGGTGCGGTCGAAGGCGCCGGTGTGGAGCGACACGACCGTCAGCCCGAAGCTGGGGAGCTTGTTCCCCGGCACGGCCAGGTTGATCGCGTTGATCGAGGTGTCCTCGAAGAGCCGCGCCGACTCGAAGCGCGCTTCGTTCGGAACCAGAGTCGCAAGCCCGGCCGGGTTCCAGATGACCGACGACGCGTCGTCCGCGGCGCCGACGAAGGCTCCGCCCAGACCCATGGTCCGAGCCGTCACGTACTGCGACAGCCAGGAACCAGGAGCGCCGCCGTTTTCGTCCACCGCCGCCGCCGCGGGGACCGCCGCGAGAACCAGGATCGCCGCGAGCGCGATCCGGAATGTGATCTGACGTGGCATGCGACTCATGACTCGGCCTCCCCGGTTACCGGACCACCGCGACCTTGCGGCGGATGACATGGAGCGTCTCGCCCGTTCCCTGGGCCTCGATCAGCACGGTGTAGCCGCCACTCGCGACCACGTCGCCCTTACCGTTCTTTCCGTCCCACACGTACTGGTTCAGTCCTGCCAATCCGCCCGCCGCGGCCTTTGAGAAAACGAGGCGCCGCACGAGGTCGCCGCTCTGGGTGAAGATCCGCATCGTCACGCTGGCGTTGTCGTCGAGCTTGTAGGCGATCGTCGTCCCCTCGGCCGGCGGGTGGAACGGGTTGGGATAGTTCGTGGCGTAGCCCCCGCCCTTGGTCGGATCGACGAACGCCGTCTCGACGTCGATCTGATTCGACAGGACGCCCGACGAAGCGCGGATGCGGTTCACCTCGGGCTGGCGCGGGGCCAGGAAGTCGGCGCGCGCGTTTCCGTCAGAGGCGCTGGTGGTGTCCATGGCCGAGAGCGAGCCGGTTCCTGAGAGAAGCGAGAACACGACCGGCTGGTCGGGGACGCCGTTTTCAAACGAGTCCACCACCCGCGCGGTGATCAGGGCGTGCTTGTTTCCGCCCACCCACGGCGGGCTCGAGCTCAGCCGGACGTAGGCGGGCTGCCCGGGCGTGATCGTGATCGGGCCCGTGACGCCCGGCGCGTTTCCGGCATCGTCGCGCACCACCATCACGATCGGCTCGGCGAAGGTGTAGGTCTCGGACACCGAGCGCTGTCCCTGGAGAAGCTGGAACTGCGTCGTGAGGAGCGTGCCGCGGCCCGGCGCCTGCGTGCCGGCGTTCTGGATCTCGACGGTGACGAACGAGTTGATCTCCTGGATCACGCTCCCGGCGTCGTTGACGATGCGGACCGTCAGCGTGAACGATTCGCCCGCCCGCGCCGTCGAGGGAGAAACCGTGGCCTCGAGATGGAAGCCGCTCGAGATGGCGCGCACCTGCGTGCTGCTGCCGGTCCTCGAGGGATTGGTCACGTCGCTGACCGAGAGCTGCTGGAAGCCGCCCGTGGCGAGGCGCACCGTCATGTCGGCCCGGCCGTCCACCATCGCCTGGTTCGGCGGCAGGGTGGCCAGCGGATCGCCCGAGGTGACGCGCACCACGTCGGTCACGCCGCCCACGGGGTTCCACCACGGGTCGGTCGCGAGCGCCGTCACGGTGAAGCCGTAGTTGATCGACTGGTCGGTGGCGGTGCCGGCGCGGCCGGTGGCCGTCCCGGGCGCCACGATCTCGCCCGGCGCCAGGAGGAGCACCCGCTGGAACGTCCCGCCCGTCACCGTAACTGCCGACGACGTGTCGGGAGCGATGGCCGTATTGGTGGAGTCGCGGACCCAGATGACCTGGTCGCCGCTCCTATGGAGGCGCGTCGGGATCAGCACCTGGCCGTTCACCAAGACCGTGTCCGACGGCATCCACGCGAACGCGTCCGTGGAGCCGAGCACGATGCGGTCGGAGATCCCAGGCACGAGGTTCCAGTACTGGTCCACGGCGCGGACGGTCATCGTGAACTGCGTGCCGGCGGTCTGCGTCGTGGGCACTCCGGTCTTGCCGGCCGGCGTTCCGCCCAGGGCCGTCTGGCCCGGGAGTAACACTTGAAGCCCCGCGAACGGGCCGGGGCTCACCACGAACGAATTGCTGGTGCCGACCTTCGGAGGCGCCGAGTAGTCGGCGCACGTGAGCGCGACCGATCCTCCCGCTCCCTTGAACGTGACCGGGCCGGTCCAGGTGCCGTTGGTGAACGTGACCTGGGTCGGCGAGATGCTCTGGTTGCCGGTGTTGGCCTGGATGATCGCGTCGGCGTTGTAGCCGGGGACGGTGTTGCCGCCCGCATCGGTGGCGCGGATCGTCACCGTGACCGGGACGCCGGCCGTGACCGGTCCCGTGATCGTGTTGATCGCGAAGCGGTCCACCCCGGTGGGAATGACCTGGATGCCGGCGCTGGTCATCGGCGTCTTCGAGCTGGAGGTCAGGT
>JBKJXM010000049.1:0-2994 GCA_046716305.1 Candidatus Eiseniibacteriota bacterium | reverse complement strand
ACGCGCATCCAGCCCGAGGCGAAGGCGGTCTCGTGCGCGCCGAACCGGCGCATCCAGGTACTTCCCGCGGCGGCGGGAGGGGCGAGGACGAGCTCGCCGGCGAAGGAGCGTCCGCGGGCCGTCTCCGCCACCGGGACCGTCTCCAGCACCTTGACCCCGGCCTGGCGATAGAGGGAGGTGAGGTTCTCTATCGCGCCGTGCACCATGACCGCGCGGTCGGTGAGGCCGTGCAGCTCGGCCAGGATCCGCTGCGCCTTGCTCATGGCGTAGCAGAGCAGGACGGCGGCCAGCCCCGAGGCGCGGCAGGCGTCCCACCAGGCGAGGATCTCCTCCACCACGACCGGCGTGGGCGGCCAGCGATAGATGGGGAGCGCGAAGGTGGCTTCGGTGACGAGGACGTCGCACGGGACGACCTCGAACGGAAGGCAGGTGGGATCGGGAGCCCTCTTGTAGTCTCCCGACACGACCCAGATCTGGCCTCCGGACTCGATCCGCACCTGGGCGGATCCGAGGATGTGCCCGGCGGGATGGAAAGAGACGGTCGCCTCGCCGAGGCGCATCGGCTCGCCGTAGCCGATGGCCGTGATCTCCGCCGCGTTGTCCGGGCCGAGCCGCCGCCGCACGAACGGCTCCGCGGCCGCCGTGCAGAGGTAGCGGCGCGATCCGGCCCTCAGGTGATCGCCGTGAGGATGGGTGATCACGGCGAGGTCGACGCCGCCCCAGGGGTCCACGTGGAACGCGCCGGGGGCGCAGAAGAGGCCCGCCGGCGCGACCGTCCCCAGATCCTCGGAGGCCACGTCAGGGGCGCTTGGACCAGCGAACCCCGTAGACGCAGGTGCCGTCGCCCCGCACCTCGCACTTCTCGTCCTTCGACACGCACTGGCCCCCGGCCATCTCGACGAGACCGCCGATCCACCCCACGTGTGTCGCGCACAGGGGGCGGCTCGGAAGGCCGAAGCCCACCACCTCCAACCGGATGTACCCGGGCTCGGCCGCCACGCTCGTGCACTTGCCGCTGTCGTGGAACAGGGGCCAGAAGCTCGCGAAGTTCGAGACGGTGGCCGGGACGTCTCCAGGGACGAGGTAGGACTTGTAGATGTTCTGGATGGTGTGGTGCGCGGAGAGGCGTCCGAGCTCCTCGCAGTAGGACAGAGTGCCCTTGGCCAGGACCTTGTCCGCGGCGATCAAGAGGTCCCGGACGTAGAGCTCCGGGTACCAGGATCCGGCCAGGACCCGGGTCGCGTCGACGAAGGCCAGCGTCTCCGGGCTCAGGACCTTGACGAACTCGTCCCGGCGGCCGCGAGCCATCTTGACGAGAGGCACGAGGGAGGCGCCCTTGGACATCGGGACCTTGGCCGCCATGGTGCCTATGGCGTCCTTCTAGACCTCGCGCAGGGCCGACGTGATGGGCAGCCGCGCTGCGCGGAAGGCGGGCAGGAGGCCGCCGATCACGCCCATCACCAGGGCGAACACGAGGCCGGTGGTCACGATCTCCGGCGTGATGCGGAAGGCGAAGGCGATCTCGCTGAAGCTCTGGGTCTGGCCCGTGCCCGTCGCGTACCCGTGCATGGGGAGGGCGAGCAGGCAGCCCAGCGCGCCTCCGGCCAGGGCCAGGGCCGCCGACTCGATGACGAAGGAGAACAGGATGGCGCGGCGCGAGAAGCCGAGGGCGCGCAAGGTCCCGATCTCCCGGGTGCGCGCGGCCACGATCGCGTACATCGTGTTCATGGCGCCGAAGACCGCTCCCACGCCCATGATGATGGCAACGAAGGCGGCGAGTGATCGCAGGATGGTGGCCAGGGGGCCTGCCTGGTTGTCGTAGTACCTGGGCTCGGAGAAGGCCTGGAGCTGCATCTGCGGGTTGGAGCGGATCCACTGATCGAAGGCGGTGGCCGCCCCGCGCCTCGCGCCGTCCCGCAGACGCACCACGAGCGCGCTCGCGCCTCCCGTCCCCCGGCCGAACGATTGGGCCATGGCGTCCCGGTCGCCCCAGACCTCGCTCTCGAAGGCTCCGCCCTGGGAGGAGAAGGTCCCGACCACCTTCCATTCGTGCCGCTGCAGGTTGACCACGGAGCCGATGGAGAGAGCCTGGACCCGGTCCGCGATCTTCTTGCCGACGATCACCTCGTAGAGGCCGGGGGTGAAGGTGCGTCCCTCCTCGATCGTGATCCCTCCGCGGACTTCGAAGGCGCGAGGCGTCACCCCGCGCACGGTGACGTTCGTGGCCTCGCCGGTCTTCTTGGGCTTCATGGTGACGATGACCAGCTCCGGCGAGGCGAGGGCCTGGCCGTCCGCCCCCCGCGCCACGTGCTCGCTGGCCAGGATGATGTTCAGGTGGTCGACCGGGATGGCCGAGGTCAGCTCCGAGGCCGACCCGCGCTGCACCACGATGGCGTTGCCGGGCTTGCCGGTGGCGCGGAGCGCGGTGACGAACCCCTCCGACATGGCCATGAGGATGGCGAAGACGGCCACCACGAGGGCGATGCCGAAGATGGCCAGGAGCGTGACCTGCCAGCGGCTCCGGACGTTGCGGACGTTGTAGGAGAGGGGCAGCGCCATCAGACCGTCCTCAGCATGTCGGTGATCTTCGAGCGGTAGGCGTTGAAGGCGGGCACGAACCCGGCCGTGAAGCCGAGGATCACCGCCACCGCGAACCCCAGGGCGGCCACTTCGGGCTTGAGGGACAAGGTGGACAGGCCGATCCCGGCCAGCATGTCGCCGACCCCGGGCGCGCGGGTCAGGAACAGCATCAGGAGATAGCTCCCGCCGATCCCCAGGCCGCCCCCCAAGACCCCCAGCAGCACGGCCTCGGAGACGAGGAGGCTGAGGACGAGGGCGCTCGAGAACCCGAGGGTCTTCAGGACCGCGATCTCCGTCCGGCGCTCCCGCACCGCCATGCTCATCGTGTTGGCGGTGACGAGCAGGATGGTGAAGCTCACGGCCAGGCCGATGCCGTTCAGGAGGAGGGCGAGGTTCCCCGCCATGGCGATGAAG
>JBKJXM010000048.1:0-11108 GCA_046716305.1 Candidatus Eiseniibacteriota bacterium | reverse complement strand
GGGGCGGGCCGCCGGGTCCGCGGCATATCGCGCGGCCATTCTCGGAGCCTGCGGGCTCTGCGGCACGGCGGGGTATGACCTTCTCACCAACCTCGCGCAGGGGATCGCGTTCGGCGCCCCGCGCGCGACCCTGGCGATGGGGGCGCTGCCCGCGCTCCAGCACATCGCATCCAACACGGCCATCTTCGTGATCGTCGGAGGGCTGGCGGTCCCCTGGTTTCGTAGAGACCCTCGCCTGTTGGGCCATGCGGCGTAGCGCGCGGGCGCTCAGGTCAATGGCCGCGCTTCTCCTCGGCTCGGGATGCATGGTCGCGCTCCTGCTCGGCGGGGCCCCCGCCGGAGCGGCGCCCGCCGATTCCACCGCCGCCGCAGCGGGCGTCGCCGATTCCGCCGCGGCGCCCGCGGACACCGCGTTGCACTTCGAGCGTCCATTCACGGACATGGTCGCGAGGACACGCGCGGATTCGGCGGCGGCACGCGCGGATACGGCGGCCGCACGTCCAGCCGCGGCCGCCGACACGTCCGGACTCGTGATCCGCGTGGACGCCGCCCGGAAGCGCGGCGAGACGTCACTCGCGGATCTGCTTCGCGGGCGTCGCCCGGTCTTCGTCGCGACGGCGCCCACCTTCGCGTCCGCCTCCGGAGTTCCGATCCTCCTCGATGCAGGCGGCATCGTGCGTCCGCGGCCCGAGACGATCGCCGGGGAGCGGGCGACCGACCGCACCGTGATCGCAAGCCTTCCGACCCTGGCCGGCGTCCCGGCCCTCGCGACCGCGTGGGACTTGCCGGAAAGCCGCGGCTTCGACTCGTTCGACGTCGTGGCCATCGACTCGATGCTCTCTCCCGGCCCGTTCCGTTCGGCGGGGGAGCTTCTGTCGCGCCCGGGGACCGTCCCCTACACCGCGTTCGCGATGCCGGACCCGCCGACGCCGGAACGCGTGCGGAGCGCCCTCTTCTACCGGCGGGGCGACGGCGAGCTGCTCGACACCGGCGCGCGCTTCTCCTCGCCGCTCCTGGCGCGCGGCGTGGCCGCGTCGTACGTGCGGCACACCGCGAACGCGCTTCCGCCTTTTCTCACCTCGCTCTCGGCGCGCTACAGCGCGGCCGCGGGCCTGACGCGTCGCGGCGCGTTCCGCTCCTGGGTGGAAGGGCGGCTCTTCACGATGAACATGGAGATCGATACCCCCGACGGGTACGACAACTCCTTCGCGCTGACGCACGCCCGCGCGGAGTGGGCGTCGCGCGAAGCCTCCCTCCACGCGCGGTGGAAGGGGAGCGGGCTCCAGGCTTCCGGCGCGCTCCGCGCGGGGCACGGACAGGCGACCCAGGTCGGCTATGAGGGGAGCCGCGAGCGGTGGCGCTTCCCCGAGCTCGCGGCCGAGGCATGGGTTTCGGGCGCTGCAGGCGCGGCTCCGGGGGGTTGGACGTGGTCCGCCGGCGGCGAGGCGTCCCGGCGCCGGATCGACTACCGGGACGATACGGCCACGCTCCGTCGTCAGATAAACTCGGGCCGGCTCACGGCCGGGCTTCGCCGGGGACGCGACCGCGGCGCGTCGGCCGACGTCGCGGCCGATCTGCGCGAAGGGGACGAGACGTTGATCGACGCCAGGCTCTCCCTCTGGACGGCGGCGCCGCGCGCCCGCGTTCGCCTGGATATCGAGTCGGCGCACGAGCGCCCGACGTTCGTCGACCGGCTCACCCCGCGGCGCGAGAACGCCTTCTTTCCCACCGCCGACTTTCTGAAGATGATCGTGATCCAGAGGTCCGGGAATCCCGCGCTCCGCGCCCGCGCCCTTCGCGGCGCACTGGCGGCGGGCTCCCTCTCGCTCGGCCGGGTGGACCTGCTCGCGTACGGCTCGCTCCGCCACGTGACGGACGACTTCGGGTGGAGCGCCCGGCGTAGCGAGACGGTCGACACGGTGCTGATCGTGGACGTGGCCGAGCAGCGGGGCGACGGCTGGGCCGGGTTTGGCGCGGCCGGCGCCGAGGCCTCGCTCGGACCGCTGGCTCTTCGCGGCCTGGCGTGGGTCCGCGGCGGCCGGCAAGGTTTCTCGCCGCAGTCGGGGTCGCCGCCGCGGGTGGGGCTCGACGCCGCGGTGGGCCTCCGCGGCAGTTTCTTCCAGGGGGACCTGCCGCTTCAGCTCGACCTGGAAGCCCACGCGTCGGGGCCGCGGAACGGATTGATCCGGGCCTCCGCGCTGGCGACCTGGGATGCGCGCCTCCGCGCGGACTTCGCGGGCGCGGGCGTGTTCCTGGGGGTTACCAATCTGTTCGACGGATCGTTCCCGAGCGCGATCTACGAGATCGAGGAAGACCGCGGCGCCCCGATGCCGGGGCGCGCGTTCTCGGTCGGCGTGATCTGGTACCTGTTCGACTAGGAGCGGGGAATGTGGGGTCGGGAGCTTCGGGCGGGTCTCCTCTTCGTTCTCGTATCCGTCGCGGCGGGCTCGGCGTTCCGCGGCTGGCAGCGCGCCCACCAGGCGCGCTTCGAGGAGATCGTCGCATCCCTGGTCGAAGCGGATGCGGCTTCTCTCTCCGGCCGGGGCCACCCCTCGCGCGCCGGTCCCGGGTCCACCGCGCAATCCGATTCCGCGGGTCCCGGAGTGCCCGGATCTCCCGATTCCCCCGATTTCGGCGAACCCCGTGCCGCCTCGGAATCGCGCGCGCACCGAGGGGGACCGTCACGCCGCCGCTCCGCGGACGCGCCGCGTCCCGCGTCGATCGACGTCGACGCCGCGTCCGCGGAGGAGCTCGAGCGCCTGCCCGGCATTGGCCCGGCGCTGGCGGCGCGGATCGTCGCCGAGCGGGTCGCGAGGGGCCCTTTCGGCGGGCCGGATGGCCTTCTCCGCGTGCCGGGAATCGGACCGAAGACGCTCGCGCGAATCCGGGCCTACCTCCGATGAACCGCGCATTCCGCACGATCGCCGCTGAATTCCGCCGCTGGCCCGATCCGGCCGGCGCGCCCGCCGTTCTCTAACTCCGCTTCGCCGTTTCCGTTCTCGCCGCGTGGGACTCCGCCGCGCCGTGGCACCTCTCTTGCGAATCAGGAATCGCCCGTTTCATCGCCTTCCGCGCAAGAACGCGTCCCAAGGCGCCGAAACTACTCACGGTACGACATCGATCCGCTTCAACGGCAACGACGACCAGCGAGGGCCACGTCGTGCAGCAGGAGAACATCGGTCTGAAGCTGCTGGAAGCACGCCTCATTTCGCCCGAAGCCCTGCAGAAGGCGCAGCAGCAGGTGAAATCGGGCGGGGGAAACCTCACGGCCGCGCTGGTGAAAATCGGCGCGGTCTCCGAGGACGATCTCGCCAAGTTCCTCGCGGAGCTCTACGGCGTTCCCGCCGTGGACCTCACCAACTACCTTCCCGACGCCTCCGTCGTGAAGCTCCTCCCCGCGGACGTGGCGAGCAAGTTCCAGGTCGTGCCCATCTCGCGCTCGGGACGGCGGCTGACGGTCGCCATGGCGAACCCGGCGAACATCTTCGCGATCGACGACATCAAGTTCATCACCGGCTGCGAGGTGCAGCCCGTGGTCGCGTCCGAGTCCGCCATCAAGAAGGCCATCGACAAGGCGTACGACTCCGCCGCCTCCTTCGAGAGCGTCATGCGGGGGATGGAAGACGAGATCGAGGTCATCGACGACTCGGCGGACGAAGCGCCGGAGGCGGCCCTGCTCGGCGAGGCGGAGCAGGCGCCGGTCGTGAAGCTGGTGAGCTCGCTCATCTCGGACGCCGTGCGGAAGGGCGCGAGCGACATCCACATCGAGCCCTACGAGAAGACGCTCCGCGTCCGCTTCCGCATCGACGGCACGCTCTACGAGATGATGTCCCCGCCGTTCCGCATGAAGGCCGCGATCATCTCGCGGTTGAAGATCATGGCCGAGCTGGACATCGCCGAGCGCCGCGTCCCCCAGGACGGGCGCATCAAGCTCCGCCTCCTCGGGCGCACGATCGACCTGCGCGTCTCGAGCCTCCCGACCATCTTCGGCGAGAAGGTCGTGATGCGAATCCTGGACAAGGGAAACCTGAACATCGACCTGAGCAAGCTGGGGTTCGGGGACCAGGCGTTCGCGGACTTCACGCGCGCGATCTCGCAGCCGTACGGGATGGTGCTGGTGACCGGCCCGACCGGAAGCGGCAAGACGACGACCCTGTACTCCGCCCTCTCCAAGATCAACACGCCCGAGGTGAACATCATGACGGCCGAAGATCCCGTGGAGTACAACATCGACGGGATCAATCAGGTGCTGGTGCACGAGAGCATCGGGCTCACGTTCGCCGCTGCCCTCCGCTCGTTCCTGCGCCAGGACCCCAACATCATCATGGTGGGCGAAATCCGGGACATCGACACGGGCTCGATCGCCGTGAAGGCGGCCCTCACCGGGCACCTGGTCCTCTCGACGCTCCACACCAACGACGCGCCCAGCACGATCAACCGAATGGTGGACATGGGCATCGAGCCCTTCCTGGTCGCCTCGTCCACGAATCTGATCATGGCTCAGCGCCTCCTCCGCAAGGTCTGCGTCTCGTGCAAGACGGACGTGAAGCTGCATCCCGAGGTGCTGCGGGAGCTGGGGCTGAGCGACGATGCCGCCCGCAAGGAGAGCTTCAAGGAGGGGAAGGGCTGCCTCGACTGCAGCAACACCGGATACAAGGGCCGCATGGGCGTCTACGAAGTGATGCCGATGACGCCGAAGATCAAGGATCTGGTGCTGGACCGGGCGTCGACCTCCGCCATCAAGAAGCAGGCGGTCGCGGACGGAATGTTCACCCTCCGCGCGGACGCGCTGATCAAGCTAAAGAGCGGAGTGACAACGGCCGAAGAGGTGTTGAAAGAGACTGCGTTCGATCACTAGTCGCTCGGGGGAGGGAAGATGGTCTCGCTGCACCAACTGCTGGACGAGATGACGAAGATGCGGGCGTCCGACCTCCACATCTCGGCCGGGGTGCCCCCCCAGGTCCGCGTGGACGGGTCGATCACGGGGATGGCCCATCCGCCGCTGACGCCGCAGATGACCCAGCAGCTCGCCTACAGCGTGCTCACCGAGGAGCAGCGCAAGCGCTTCGAGACCACGAAGGAGCTGGACCTGTCCTTCGGCGTTCCGGGGCTCTCCCGCTTTCGCGCCAACGTGTTCCTGCAGCGCGGCGTGACCTCCATGGCCATCCGGCAGATCCCCTACGAGATCCTGACCTTCGAGCAGCTCGGCCTCCCGAAGGTGGTGCGCGACTTCACCACCAAGCAGAAAGGGCTGATCCTGGTCACGGGACCCACGGGAAGCGGCAAGTCGACCACGCTCGCGGCGATGATCGACCTGATCAACACCGAGCGGGCCGGGCACATCATCACGATCGAAGACCCGATCGAGTACGTGCATCACCACAAGAAGTGCATCGTCCACCAGCGCGAGATCAACTCGGACACCACCACGTTCACCACGGCCCTCAAGTACGTGCTGCGCCAGGATCCCGACGTGATCCTGATCGGTGAAATGCGCGACCTCGAGACGATCGCGGCCGCGCTCACCATCGCGGAGACGGGGCACCTGGTGCTGGCCACGCTGCACACCAATTCGGCCTACGAGTCGATCAACCGGATCGTGGACGCGTTCCCGCCGACCCAGCAGCAGCAGATCCTGTCCCAGCTGGCCTTCGTGCTCGAGGGTGTGATGACGCAGCAGCTCATCCCGCGCCGCTCCGGCCCGGGCCGGGCGATGGTGGCCGAGATCCTCATCTGCACGCAGGCCGTGCGGGCGGTGATCCGCGAGCGGAAGATCCACCAGATCTACAGCCTCATGCAGGCCGGCACGAAGCACGGCATGCAGACGATGAACCAGGCGCTGTTCCAGACCTTCATCAACAAGCAGATCTCGCTGGACGAGGCGCTGGGCCGGAGCACCGACCCGAAGGAGCTCGAGGGGATGCTGGAAAAAGTCGGGGTCCACGCGACCGCCTGAGGCGGCCGCGTCGTAGGGGGACGATCACGTGCCAGTCTATACATGGAAAGGCCGGACCACCGGCGGGGAGATCCAGACCGGCGAGCTGACGCTGGACTCGCAGGAAGAGGCTCTCGCGGCGCTCCGGAAGAAGCGGATCATCATCACGTCGGTCCGCGAGAAGAAGGCCAGCGTCAAGTTCACCCTGCCCAAGCTCGGGTCGGGCGTTTCCACGCGCGATCTGGCCATCTTCACCCGCCAGTTCGCCACGATGATCAACGCCGGCCTCCCGCTCGTGCAGTGCCTGGACATTCTCTCGAAGCAGACCGAGAAGGAATACTTCCGGAACGTCATCGGGCAGGTCATGCGCGAGGTGGAAGCCGGCAACACGCTGGCCGAGTCGCTGGCGAAGAAGGAGAACCTCCGGGTCTTCGACGAGCTGTACGTCAACATGGTCGAGGCGGGCGAGGCGGGCGGTATCCTGGACGACATTCTCGGGCGGCTCGCCACGTTCATCGAGAAGGCGGAGGCCCTGAAGCGCAAGATCAAGGGCGCGATGGTCTACCCGGCGGTCGTCATGACCGTGGCGATCATGGCGACGTGCTTCATGCTCATCTTCATCATCCCCACGTTCGCGCGGATGTTCACCGGCTTCGGCGCCGAGCTGCCCCTGCCGACCAAGATCGTCATGGGGATGTCCTCGTTCCTGCGCTCGTACTGGTGGGCCATGCTGGGCAGCCTGGGCGCCGGCTTCTTCGCGCTGCAGCGCTACCGCCGGACCGACCGCGGGCAGCTCGCCGTCGACCGCTTCCTCCTCAAGGTTCCGGTGCTGGGCGACGTCATCAGGAAGGGCGCGGTCGCCCGCTTTACCCGGACCCTCGGCACGCTGATCTCCTCCGGCGTCCCCATCCTCACCGGCCTCGAGATCACCGCGCGCACCTCGGGCAACCGGGTGATCCAGGAAGCGATCATGGCGGCGCGCGCGAGCATTCGCGAAGGCGAGACCATCTCCGCGCCGCTCAAAGTGTCGAACGTCTTCCCCCCGATGGTGGTCCAGATGATCTCCGTGGGCGAGGAGACGGGCGCCCTGGACGACATGCTCACGCGCATCGCCGACTTCTACGACGAGGAAGTCGACACGGCGGTCGACTCGCTGACCTCGCTGATCGAGCCGATCATGATCGTCTTCATGGGCAGCGTCGTGGGCGGCATGGTGGTCGCCATGTACCTGCCGATGTTCAAGCTGATCAACGTGGTCGCGAGCGGGAACTAGCCCGGCCGATGCAACCCGCGCGTCCTACCGGGGGGCCGGGCGAAGACGAAGCGCTGCGCCGGGAGGTGCGGGCCGTCATCGTCGGCCGCATGGCGCTGATCACGCTGGCGACGGTGATGGCGGCCGCGTTCTCGGACCGGATCGGCGAGCCGGCCCAGTACGTGCCGCTGGCGTTTCTGGTCGCGCTCTCGGCGGGGCTGGCGTCCGCCTACCACCGCGCCGCGAAGAGCGGGGCAGCGCTGCGGTCCTTGCTCGCGATGCAGCTGATCGTGGACGTGGCGGTGATCAGCTATCTCCTCCTGTTCACGGGAGGCGCGTCGAGCCCGTTCGTGCCGCTATATCTGCTCGCGCCGCTCCTGGGCGGCGTGTTCCTGGCGGTGCGGGGCGGGATGCTTCTCGCGGTGGCGGCGGCCGCGGCGTACGCGGTGCTCTTCGCCACGGAGCGGGGCGGGATGCTGCCGCCGGTGGCCTACGGGCTGACCGAGCGGCTGAGCGATTCCGCGCTCCGGCTGCGCCTGATTCTCTATCTGCCGCTCCTCTTCACCGTCGGAGCGATCGGCGGCGCGCTGGGGCGGACGCTCCGGGAGGGGCGCCGCGCGCTGGACGAGGCGCGGGCGGAGCTGTCCCGCGCGCTCTTCGACACGGAGACGATTCTCGAAAATCTCTCGAGCGGCCTGGCCACCGTCGACGCGCAGGGAATCGTGCGCCACTGGAATCGGGCGGCGGGGGAGATCCTCGGGCGCTCGGTGGGCGACGTGCGGGGGCGGCACTACGAGGCGGCGCTGGGAGAGGGACTGGACGAGTCCACGGCGCGGCTTCGGGACACCCCCGCGACGGGCGGGCCGGCGGCCCGGCACGAGGCGCGCGGCCGGACCCGGGCCGGACGCGAGGTCCCGCTCGGCATCTCGACCAGCGTCCTGATCGACGCCGGCGGGGGGCGCCGGGGCGTGATCGCGCTCTTCCAGGACCTGTCGGACGTGAAGGCGCTGGAAGACCGCATCCGCCGCGGAGAGACGCTGGCGGCGATCGGCGCGCTGTCCGCGGGGATCGCGCACGAGATCCGGAATTGCCTGAACCCGATCACGGGATCGGTGGAGGTGCTGCAGCGCGAGCTGAAGGTCAAGGGGGAGAACGCTCGGCTCCTGGCGCTGATCGTTCGCGAGTCGGAGCGCCTCGACAACTTCATCCTCGAGCTGCTCGACTACGCGCGGGAGCGTCCGCTCAAGACCGAGCGGGTGGATCTGGCGGGTCTGACGCGAGAGACCGCGGATCTCGCGCGGTGCCACCCGAGCGGCGGTGATGCAAAGGCGGTGTCGGTCGAGGCGCCGTCCGAGTCGATCTGGGTCCAGGTGGACTTCGAACAGACGAAGCAAGTGCTTCTGAATCTGCTGATCAACGCGCTGGAGGCGATCGAGGGAACCGGCGCGGTCACGGTCCGCGTGCTCCCGGCGGACGTACCCGGATCCGGGGCGCGGTCGCGCGCCGGCTTCGCGATGGTGGAAGTGCGGGACAGCGGGTCGGGCATCCGCTCCGAGGATCTGTCCCAGGTGTTTGATCCGTTCTACTCCACGAAAGTGGGCGGGACCGGGCTGGGTCTCGCGATCGTGAACCGGATCGTGGAGCGGCACGGAGGATCTGTGGAGATCGAAAGCCGGGTGGGTGTGGGCACGACGCTGCGCCTGTGGCTTCCCAAAGCGGAGCGCTCGGCAAACGCCGTGGCGCACGCCGCCTGAGAACCCTTACGAGCGAGGATGATCCTGTGGCCGGCGAGAAGATCCTGATCGTAGACGACGAAGAGAGCATGGTTCAGTTCCTCTCGATCCTTCTCTCCAAGGAAGGGTACGACGTGCGCGTGGCCCGTTCGGGGAAGGAAGCCCTGGAGCTGGTCGAGGGAGACAACTTCGACGTCGTCGTCACCGACATCAAAATGCCGGGGGAGATCGACGGGCTGGGCGTGCTGTCGGGCGTGAAGAAGATCGATCCGTCGGTCCCCGTCGTGATCCGGACCGCGTTCGCCTCCCAGAAGTCCGCGATCGACGCCTTGAACCGGGGCGCCTACCAGTACCTCGAGAAGAGCGCGAAGAACGACGAGATCCGCCTGGTCATCAAGAACGCGCTCTCCATGCGCCGCGTGCAGTCCGAGAACGTGCTCCTGAAGCGCCAGCTCAAGCGGACGGATGACGCCAAGGAGATCATCGGGCACTCCGAGCCGATCCAGCGGGTGCTGAAGCTGGTCGAGAAGGTGGCCGACTCCGACTCCACCATCCTGATCGTCGGGGAGAGCGGGACCGGCAAGGAGCTGATCGCCAAGCGCCTCCACTACTTGAGCCGCAGAGCCGACAACCCCTTCGTCTCGATCAACTGCGGGGCCCTGCCCAAGGATCTGCTCGAGTCGAACCTGTTCGGCCACGTGAAGGGCTCCTTCACGAGCGCGGTGCGCGACCAGGAAGGGCTTCTGGCGGTCGCGGAGGGAGGATCGTTTTTCCTGGACGAGGTGGGGGAAACCCTGCCCGCCACGCAGGTGAAGCTCCTGCGCGCGCTGCAAGAGCGGGAGATCATCCCTGTCGGCGGCACCAAACCCAAGAAGATCAACGTCCGGCTGATCGCCGCGACCAACGCGGACCTCGAGCGGGCGGTCGCCGAGAACCGGTTCCGCGCCGACCTCTACTTCCGCCTGAACGTCATCCAGATCCGCCTGCCCGCGCTGCGCGAGCGGAAGGAGGACATCGAGGAGATGGCCGAGCACTTCCTTCGCAAGCTGACGGTGGGGAAGGACCCGAAGACCTTGAGCCGGGAGACGCGGGACGCCCTCCTGAACTACGACTGGCCGGGAAACGTGCGCGAGCTGGAGAACGTCATCGAGCGCGCGGTCATCCTGAGCGACGACGGCGTGCTGACCCCCGTAGACCTTCCGGAGCGCGTGCTCCAGGGCGCGAAGGGGCGCGGGAGCCTGGTCATCGACAATCCCACCCTGACGCTGGACGAGCTGGAGCGGGAGTACATCCTCAAAGTGTTGAACTACACCGGCGGGCAGAAGAAGCGCGCCTCGGAAATCCTCGGGATCAATCCTTCGACTCTCTACCGCAAGCTGCTCTCGTACGGCCTCCTGTCGGAGCGTGAATCCGCCGAGGTCCGCGAAGCCATGTGAACGGAACGGGTCACTCGGGCGGCGCGCCGTGCATTTTGTCGGTGCCGTGCGATTGCACGTGCAGAACGCGTGATTCGCACGCCGGCGCCGGATGCGGCCCGATTGAACCGATCGTGAAACCACGGGCGCGCCACGCGGTTGCCTTCGCTCGCGGCCCCCAAATCTCCGTGGCATGGCGGTTGCACGAATACGAGGCATCGATGCTAGAAGGACGTGAAAGGGTCACGGATGGCCAAGACCCAAGAGGAGGTGGAACTCTCATGCTTCGGAACCAGAAAGGTTTCACTCTGATCGAGCTCATGATCGTCGTGGTCATCATTGGAATTCTCGCGGCGATCGCAATCCCCAACTTCGTCGCCATGCAGGATCGCGCACGCGAAGGCAGCGTGAAGGCGAACATGCACAGCTTCCAGCTGGCGTGCGAGGACTTCGCCGTGAAGAACACAGGCACGTACCCGGTGGCGGCCGACAACGCGGCCGTGCTGGCGAACATGCCCGGCGGTGCGTACCCGCGGAACCCGTTCTCGGGCGCTGCGGACGCTTGGGTGTGGGGCGCGAATCCGGCGGCGTCGGGCATCATCGGCGCCAACCCGGCGACCACGGGTGGCTACACGATTCTCGGCTATGGCAAGTCGGCGCTGTTGTCGCTGGCTCTGACCAACGGCTAATCCGTCGACGGACCGACACGTACTCTAGACCGGAGGACTCTGATGCTTCGCAACGAAAAAGGCTTCACCCTGATCGAGCTGATG
>JBKJXM010000047.1:0-4418 GCA_046716305.1 Candidatus Eiseniibacteriota bacterium | reverse complement strand
ACACCACGCCCGCCGAGATCGGAAAACTGCCCTCCGTTTTCCGCGAAGGGGGGACCGTGCACGCGGGGAACTCCTCCGGGATCACCGACGGCGCGTCCTCGGTTCTGGTGGCCTCGGAGTCGGTGGTGCGGGAACGCGGGCTCACGCCGCAGGCGTGGGTGGGACCGAGCGCGACGGTGGGCGTGGATCCCGCGATCATGGGGATCGGACCCGTGCCCGCCGTGAAGGAAGTGCTCGCGGCGTCGAAGGGGCGCACGCTCGGAGACTACGAGCTGATCGAGCTGAACGAGGCGTTCGCGGCCCAGGTGCTCGCCTGCGACCGCGAGCTTCACTTGGACCGCTCCCGGCTCAACGTGAACGGCGGCGCCATCGCCCTGGGGCATCCGATCGGGGCGACGGGAGCGCGGATCGTGACGACGCTTCTCCACGAAATGGAACGAAGGAACGCGCGACTCGGCCTGGCCACGCTCTGCGTGAGCGGGGGGCTTGGGATCGCGCTCGAGCTGGAACGCGGCGCAAGCCACTAAGGGAGGGAATCGCCGATGGCGGTGAAGACGATCGGCGTCGTCGGGTGCGGACTCATGGGATCGGGCATCGCCCAGGTCGCCGCGGGCACCGGACTGACGACGTGGGTGTGCGAGCTGGACCAGATCGCGCTGGACAAGGGCATGGGGGGGATCCGGAAATGCGTGGACGACGGCGTGACGAAGGGAAAGATGACGTCGGAGGGCCGGGACAAGCTGATCGCGAATCTCAAAGGCACGATCAAGCTTCAAGACCTGGCGCTCTGTGAGCTGGTGATCGAGGCGGCAGTCGAGAACCTCGAGACCAAGCGGCAGGTGTTCTCCACGCTCGACCAGGTGGTGGCTGCCGACGCGGTGCTCACGAGCAACACCTCTTCGCTCTCGATCACCGAGATCGCGGCGTTCACGCGCCGCCCCGACCGGGTGCTCGGCCTCCATTTCTTCAACCCCGTGCCGGTCATGAAGCTGGTGGAGATCATCCGCGCGCTCTCCACCTCCGACCAGGCGTTCGCGAAGGCGCAGGAGTTCGTGACCCAGATCGGGAAGACCCCCGTGACCTGCAAGGACACCCCCGGGTTCGTGGTGAACCGCCTGCTGGTTCCCTACCTTCTGGACGCGGTTCGCGTGCTGGAAACGGGGATCGCATCCAAGGAGGACATCGACAACGGCATGAAGCTGGGGTGCGGGCATCCCATGGGGCCGCTGACCCTGCTGGATTTCGTGGGGTTGGATACGACGTACTTCATCGCTAACATCATGTTCGAAGAGTTCAAGGAGCCTCGATTCGCCGCGCCGCCGCTCTTGAAGCGGATGGTGCTGGCCGGCCACCTGGGCCGGAAATCGGGCCGCGGCTTCTACGAGTACCCGAAATAGGACGGAAGGCGAACCATGGCACGTGAAGAGATCGTGATCCTGAGCGGCGCGCGAACGCCGATGTCGGAGTGGGTCGGCGGCCGCGCCGGAAACGGAAAGCCGGGCGGAGCGCTCAAGGACGTCTCCGCGATCGATCTGGGCGCGATCGCGGCCAAGGCGGCGCTCGAGCGGTCCAAGGTCCCCCCCGACGTGATCGACCACGTCGTCATGGGGAACGCGCTCCAGACGAGCGGCGACGCCCTTTACGGGGCCCGCCACGTCGCGCTGAAGGCCGGCGTCCCCGTGCCCGTCCCCGCGCTGACGGTGAACCGGCTCTGCGGGTCGGGGATCCAGTCGGTCATCTCGGGCGCGCAGATGATCCAGCTGGGGGAGGCCAATTTCGTCCTCGCCGGCGGCATGGAGAACCTGAGCCAGGCGCCCTTCGCCATTCGCGGCGCGCGGAGCGGGATCAAGATGGGGCAGGGCGCGCTGGAGGACACGCTCATGGTCGCGCTCCGCGATTCCTACTGCGGATGCTTCATGGCGCAGACCTCGGACAACCTGGCGCGCCGGTTCGGCATCACGCGCGAGCAGCAGGACGAGTTCGCGCTGCGCTCGATTACCGAGGGGCGCCGTGCCATCGAATCGTGCCTCTTGAGCGAGGAGATCGTCGCCGTGACGCCGCCCGGGAAGGACGCGAAGGCGGTCGAGAAGGACGACCACGCGTTCGAGGGCGCCACCCTGGAGAAGCTGGCCAAGCTGCCGCCCGCCTTCGGCAAGGAGTCGTTCGTCACGGCGGGCAACGCGAGCGGGATCGTGGACGGCGCGGCGGCGGTGGTTGTCACCTCCGCACGGCACGCCGAGCGGCGGAACCTCTCCCCGATGGGGCGCGTCGTGTCGTGGGCGACCGTCGGCGTGGACCCCGACACCATGGGGATCGGCCCGGTGCCGGCGACGCGCGCCGCGCTCAAGGTGGCGGGCCTCGACGTGGACGACGTGGATCTGTTCGAGATCAACGAGGCGTTCGCGGGCCAGTACTTGGCCGTGGAGCACGAGCTGGGGAATCCGCGCGAGAAGACCAACGTGAACGGGGGCGCCATCGCCCTCGGCCACCCGCTCGCGGCCAGCGGCACCCGGCTCATCCTGACCCTCCTCTTCGAGCTGCGCCGCCGGAAGAAGCGCTGGGGCGTGGCCGCCGCGTGCATCGGGGGCGGCCAGGGGATCTCGATCGTGGTCGAGGCGCTCCCGTCGTGACCGACCCGCCGGGGAAGCGCGGCGCGCCGCCGCCCTCCGAGCGTCCCCCGCGCCCGGAAGAGCGCGACCTGATCTACGACTGGAACGTCGGCGACCAGCCGGCGCGAACGCCGCCGCGCCGCGTCCAGGTGGTGGACGAGACGCTCCGCGACGGGCTCCAGTCCCCCTCGGTCGCCGACCCGTCGATCGAGGACAAGATCCGCGCGCTCCACTTCCAAGCGCGGATCGGCGTCCATGGAAACGACATCGGCCTCCCGGGAGCGGGGCCGCGCGCCAAGGCGGCGACGCTTGCGCTGGCGCACGAGATGGCGAGCGCGCGGCTCGCGATCGAGCCCTACTGCGCCGCCCGCACCCACAAAGACGACATCGATCCCATCATCGACATCACGCAGAAGACGGGGCTTCGGATTGAAGCGGCCACCTTCATCGGCTCGAGCCCGATACGCCAGTACGCCGAGGAGTGGGACCTGGACCGGCTTCTCCGGCACACCGAGGAGGCCGTGACCTATTCGGTCCAGAACGGCGTCCCGGTCATGTACGTGACGGAGGACACGACGCGGGCGAGGCCCGAGATCCTCCGCAAGCTCTACACGACCGCGATCGAGTGCGGCGCGCGGCGCGTCTGCGTCTCGGACACGGTGGGGCACGCGACTCCCGAAGGAACCTCGCGGGTCATCCACTTCATGCGTGAGGTGGTGGACGCGACCGGCGAGAACGTCGGCGTCGATTGGCACGGCCACCGCGACCGCGACCTGGGCGTGGCGAACGCGCTGGCCGCGCTCCTCGCCGGAGCGGACCGCGTGCACGGGACCATCCTGGGCGTGGGAGAGCGCGTCGGGAACGCGCCGCTCGACCTGATCCTGATCAATCTGCAGCTCTTGGGATGGCTCCAGTGCGACCTCTCGGCGCTTCCCGAGTACGCCGCGCTCGTCTCCCGCTCCTGCCGGGTGCCGATCCCCTACAACTATCCCGCGCTGGGGCGCGACGCCTTCCGCACCGGCACGGGCGTGCACGCCGCGGCGGTGATCAAGGCGCAGCGGAAGGGGGACGCCTGGCTGGCCGACCGCGTCTATTCGAGCGTTCCGGCCGGGATGCTCGGGCTGAAGCAGGAGATCAACGTGGGTCCCATGTGCGGCGAATCGAACGTGATCTACTGGCTGGTCGAGCACGGCCACGAGCCCGAGCGCCCGCTGGTCGAGCACATCTTCCGCCTGGCCAAGCAGCGGGACACGGTCTTCGAGGATGCGGAGCTGATCCAGATCGTAGCCGCGTTCCGCGCGGCGGGGGCGTCGGCTCGTGGCTAAGCGCTACCGCGTCGCGGTGCTGCCCGGAGACGGGATCGGGCCCGAAGTCACCCGCGAGGCGGTCGAGACGCTGAAGCTGGCGGGGGAGATGGGCGGGTTCGGCTTCGAGTGGACCCAATATCCCTTCGGCGCCGAGCACTACTTGAAGACCAAGGAGACCTTCCCGCCCGCCGCGCTCGAGGAGATGCGCGGCCAGGACGCGATCCTCCTCGGAGCGATCGGCGACCCCCGGCTTCCGCCGGGAATGCTCGAGCGCGCGATCATCTCCGGTATCCGCTTCGGGCTGGACCTGTACGTCAATCTGCGCCCCATTCGCCTCTTTCACGCGGACCTCTGCCCGATCAAGGGGAAGGGCCCCGAGCACGTGGACATGATCGTCGTGCGCGAGAACACCGAGGACGCGTACGCGGGCCTTGGCGGGATCCACCGGAAGGGGACGCCGCACGAGGTGGCGGTCGCCGAGATGATCTACACGCGCGAGGGC
>JBKJXM010000046.1:0-4556 GCA_046716305.1 Candidatus Eiseniibacteriota bacterium | reverse complement strand
GGGGGGAACCGCAACTCCTTGAATCTCAACGTCGCCGTCATCATGCCGCCGGGTCCGGAGCGCGAGTCGCTCGAGGCCCACCTGGAACAGCAGAAGGTCTCCGTCGTCGTCGCGGGAACCGTGGACGAGTTCCTCGCCGCGCCGCACGCGGAATCGGCCTTCACCCTGGGTGTGCTCGACTTCGGGTCGCGGGACCCGGCCGACCCGGTGGACCGCAGGGACGCCGTTCTCCGGCTCAAGGAGTCCTGGCCCCGGATGCAGCTCGCCCTGTGGCTGGACCGTGAGGACGCCGTTGACGCCGCGGAGATGAACGCCAGCGGCATCCGGAACATCTTCCTGAAGCCGCTCCGCGTGAGCGCAATGGACAGCCTGCTCCACGCCGCCGCGAAGAGCCTGGTGCAGCAGGCGCGCGAGCAGCGGGAGAGCGCCCGGGTCGAGATGGAGTTCCGCTTCGACCGGATCCTCGGCGAGAGCCCCGCCATCCGCCGCACCGTCGAGCTGGCCCAGAGCGTTTCTTTAAGTAGCGCCACCTCCGTGCTGATCCTGGGTGAAAGCGGCGTGGGCAAGGAGCTCTTCGCCCGGGCGATCCACGGAGAGAGCCCGCGCGCCCGGGGCCCCTTCATGGAGATCAACTGCGCGGCGATCCCCCGCGAGCTTCTCGAGAGCGAGCTGTTCGGTCACGAGAAGGGCGCCTTCACCGACGCGACGCAGCAGCGGATCGGCCTCTTCGAGGCTGCCGAGCACGGCTCGGTGTTCCTCGACGAAATCGGCGAGCTGCCGCTGACCCTCCAGGCGAAGCTCCTCAAGTTCCTCGACATGAAGATCGTGCGCCGCGTGGGCGGCTCGCGCGACATTCCCGTGGACGTCCGCATCCTGGCGGCCACGAACCGCTCGCTCTCCGAAGAGGTGCGCACGGGACGCTTCCGCGAGGACCTCTTCTACCGCCTGAACGTGGTCCCGATCGAAGTGCCGCCGCTCCGGGAACGGGACGGCGACGTGGTCCTCCTGGCGCGGCTCTTCACCGAGCGCGTCGCGCGGAAGCTGGGGCGCACGGCGCACCTGAGCGCGGCGGGGGAGCGGGCGCTGGCCAAGTACCCGTGGCCGGGCAATGTGCGCGAGCTGATGAACGCGGTGGAGCGCGCGGTGCTCCTGTCGCGCGCCGAGGAGATGGGGCCGGCCGAGCTGGCTCTTCCCACGGTCGAGCCGCGCGCCCTGGGCGACCCCGATCTCGGCGAGCTGGGCCTGCGTTTTCCGGCGCAGGGGATCTCGCTGGTCGCGCTGGAGAAGGCGGCGATCGAGAGCGCCCTGGAGAAGAGCGCCGGCAACGTGGTCGAGGCGGCCCGCCTCCTCCACATCGGCCGCGGAAGCCTCCGTTGCAAGATGCGCCGGCACGGAATCGGGCGCCCCCGCGAGGAGCGTTCCGAGGCCAAAATCGGCCAGCCCGCCTAAGTCGCTGTGCCCGTGGGCGCCGCTTCGTGCGCCTTGACACCCACCCCCCGACCTCCGTAGCCTCCAGTCAGGTTCTTGGAACCCGTTGGTAGGCACCCGCATCCATGATTGAGGAGCACGTGGCGACAACAGCGACAGACGAAGAACTCGTCAAACGGGCGCAGGCGGACGATGAGCGCGCGTTCGGGGAGCTCGTCAC
The DNA here is from genome assembly GCA_046716305.1 of Candidatus Eiseniibacteriota bacterium. Classification (GTDB taxonomy): domain Bacteria; phylum Eisenbacteria; class RBG-16-71-46; order SZUA-252; family SZUA-252; genus DASQJL01. Next base: position 2,908 of record JBKJXM010000046.1, on the reverse strand, counting down.
GCGGTACGAGTCCAAGGTTTACAGCCTGGCGATGAAGATGCTGCGGAATCCGGAAGACGCGGAAGACGTCTTACAAGAAACGTTCCTCCGGGCGTATCGGGGCATCAAATCGTTCAAGGGCAATTCGACCTTCTCCACCTGGATCTACCGCATCACGGCGAATTCGGCGCTGATGCGACTTCGTAAAAAGCAGCTTCCGCAGGTGTCCATCGAGGACTCCGACGAGCGGGAGGCGCCGATTTCCATCGCGGACTGGGCCCCCGGGCCCGCCGAGCAGCTGTTGAACCAGGAAATGCAGAAGACCATGGACGAGGCGATCGAGTCACTCCCCCCCGAATTCCGGCAAGTCTTCATCCTCAGAGACGTCGAAGAGCTCTCGAATGCCGACGTGGCGGAGATCCTCGACCTGTCGGTGGCCGCCGTGAAGTCCCGGCTCCACCGGGCGCGCCTCAAGGTGCGGAACCGTCTCGCGCAGTACTTCAGCGAGACCAAACCCAACAGAGCGACGGGGGCCAAGGCATCATGATGACGTGTCGCGAGGTTCTGGACTCGATCTCCAATTTCATCGACGCCGACACGAAGAAGGAAGTCGCGGAGGAGATGCACAAGCACATCCACATCTGCAGCGAATGCCGGGCGCAGTTCGACAGCCTGACCATGACGATCAAGCTGTACCGGCACATCGAGAATCCCTCCATGCCGGCCGGCTGCCACGACCGGCTGGTCAAGGTGCTCGAGCTGGAGCGGATGAACCCCAAGGTTTCGGGCGCTCCCAAATCCGAGAACGACTGACCGTCCCCCCGGTCTGACGCGCTGATGCGTCGCGACGCTCCGCGCTGATGCGTTCCGACGCTCCGCGCCGGATCCATCTCTTCCGCCCGCAGAACCAGCTCGGCGATCTCCTCCTCAACGTACCGGCCATCCGCGCCATCCGCGAGCGCCACCCTGCCGCGCGTCTCACGCTGATCGTCGGCGCCCAGAACGCTCCGGCCGTCCTCGGCCAGGCGTGGGCCGACGAGGTGCGCGTGCTGCGCGGGCGCGGGGCTCTGGCGGCCCTCCGCGCCGCGCTCGTCTTGGAACCGCCCCCCGATCTCGCGATCTACTTCACCACCGTCTCCTATTCCGTGAGCGCCGGGCTTCTCGTCGCGCGCTCCGCGGCGCGGGAGCGGGTCGGCTTCGACCCCGCGCACTACGCACGGCGCGACTGGGCGGCCCTGACGCGCCCCGTCCCCTATCCCGGCGTCGCGCTCCATCAGTCGGAGGTCTCCATGGCGCTGGCCCGCGCCGCGGGCGCCGAGGCCGCGCCGCCGCCGCCCCATTACGTTCCCGATCCCTCCCTCGTCTCGCGCGCGCCGTCCGGCGTGGCGTATCTTCACCCCGGCGCCGGAAAGCCGAAGAACCGCTGGCCGGTGGAGCGCTTCGCCGAAGTGGCGGCGGAGCTGACGCGGCGAGGACTCGACGTGCAGGTGATCGAGGGGCCTCAAGATTGCGGGACCGCCGCCGCGATGGAGCGTCGCCTGGGGCGCGCGCTCCCCGTCGTGGCGGGAGAAACCATTCCGATGCTGGCCGCGCGATTCGCGCGCGCGTCGATCTACGTGGGAAACGACACGGGTCCGCTCCACCTGGCGGGCGCGGTAGGTTGTCCGACCGTGGGCGTGTACGGCTGGTCCGACCCGGCCGAGTGGAAGCCGGTGGGGGGCCGCGTGCGCACGGTCCGCGCCGAGGACGCGACGCTCGAGTCGGTGGGCGTGGAGAGCGTGCTCGAAGCGGTGCGCAGGGTGTTGGAGGAACGGGAATGAAGTGGCTGGGAGTGATGGTCGCCATGGCGCTGTTGTGGATGGGGCCCGGTAGCGCGCCGCTCGCGCGCGCCGAGCCGGCCGAGCTGCCTCCGGTGAACGAGAGGGAGGCGCTTCGGGATACGACCGGGCTTGCGGGCGCTCTCCTCACCGGCGCCTCTCCGACGCTCCGCGCCTCGGCGGCCCGCGCGCTGGGCCGGATCCAGAACCGGGGCTCCGTCCCGGCGCTGACCGCGGCCCTGCGCGACCGCTCGGCCCCGGTACGTCACCAGGCGGCGTTCGCGCTCGCCCTGGTCGGGGATTCCACGGCGGCGCCGGCCCTGGTCGCGCGCCTTTCCACCGAGACCGACCCCGGCGCTCGCGTCGCCATGATCACCGCGCTCGGCTATCTGGGCGCACGCCGCGAGGCGCCGGCGCTCGCGAAGGCGCTCGGGTCCTCGAATCCCGCGGAGCGATGGGCCGCGGCGCTCGCGGCCGGACGCTCGCGCGACTCGAGCCTGGTCGTCCCCCTCGCCGCGGCCGCGAAAGACTCGCGCGCCGATACGCGATGGCGCGCCGCCTATGCGCTCGGGCGGATCGGGGACCGGCGTGCCGGTCCGGCGCTCCGCGCGCTGCTCGGCGACAAGGATCCCGTGACGCGGGCGATGGCGGCCCGGTCGCTGGGCGACGTGGCCGATTCCGCGTCGGCGCCGGCGCTCGCGACCCGGCTCACAGACCCGACGTGGCGCGTGCGCGTGAACGCGGCGCACGCGCTCGGCGTGCTGAAAGCTCCTGGCGGCGCCCCGGGCCTTCGCGCTCTTCTCCGCGATTCCAATCCCCACGTGCGATGGGAGGCAGCGCTCGCTCTGGGGGCGCTCCGCGATTCGACCGCCGTGGCGCCGCTCACCGCGGCGCTCCACGACAGCGCGACGGGCGTCCAGCAGGCGGCGGCCATCGCGCTCTTGAAGATCCAGGGAGAAGCGGCCGTGCCGCGCGTCGCGCCCTCGCTCGACCTGCTCCCGCCTTTCATGCGCGCCGGGGTGATCGACGCGCTGGGAGATCTCACCGGACCCGCGTCGCTCGAAATTCTGCTCGCGCGGCTTCGCGACTCGTCCGACCCCGCCCAGGCGGCC
>JBKJXM010000045.1:0-3733 GCA_046716305.1 Candidatus Eiseniibacteriota bacterium | reverse complement strand
CGCCCCGAAGGCGCCCGCCAGCGCGACCGCGATCGCCGCGCCGCGCGCCGCGGCGCCGACGCCGGCTCTCACGCCGAGAGCCTCACTCGCGCACCAGCTTCTTGTACTTGAGGCGGTGCGGCTGGTCGGCGGCCGATCCCAGACGCATGTGGCGGTTCGCCTCATAGTCCTGGAAATTGCCCTCGAACCAGACCACGCCGCCGTCTTCCTCGAACGCGAGCATGTGGGTGGCGATCCGGTCGAGGAACCAGCGGTCGTGGCTGATCACGACGACGCAGCCCGCGAAGTCGAGGATGGCGTTCTCCAGCGCGCGCAGCGTGTCCACGTCCAGGTCGTTGGTCGGCTCGTCCAGGAGGAGCAGGTTGCCGCCGGACTTGAGCAGCTTCGCCAGGTGCACGCGATTCCGCTCGCCGCCCGAGAGGTTCTTGACCGGCTTCTGCTGCTCGGCTCCCTTGAATCCGAACGCCGCCACGTAGGCGCGGGAGGGCATGCTCCGCGGGCCCACGTCGAGCAGGTCCTCGCCGCCCGAGATCTCCTCCCAGACATTCCGCGACCCCTCGAGCGCTTCGCGCGACTGATCCACGTACGCGATGGCCACCGTATCGCCCAGCCGGAGCGTCCCCGAGTCGGGTTTCTCGGTGCCCGCGATCATGCGGAACAGCGTCGTCTTTCCCGCGCCGTTGGGTCCGATCACGCCCACGATGCCGCCGGGGGGAAGCGTGAAGTTGAGCCCGTCGATCAGCGAGCGGTCCCCGTAGCCCTTGGCGAGATCCTTGGCCTCGACGACCAGCCCGCCCAGCCGCGGGCCGGGGGGGATGGTGATCTCGGTGATCTCGCTCCGCTTCTCGTTCTCCTGCGCGAGCAACGACTCGTAGGCGGTGACGCGCGCCTTGCTCTTCGCCTGGCGCGCCCGCGGCGACATGCGGATCCATTCGAGCTCGCGGCTCAGCGTCCGCTGCCGCGCGCTCTCCGTCTTCTCCTCCAGCGCGAGCCGCCCTTGCTTCTGCTCGAGCCACGAGGAGTAGTTGCCTTCCCACGGAATGCCGCGCCCGCGGTCCAATTCCAGGATCCATCCGGCCACGTTGTCCAGGAAGTAGCGGTCGTGGGTCACCGCGACGACCGTGCCTGCGAATTCCTTCAAAAAGCGCTCGAGCCAGGCGACCGACTCGGCGTCGAGATGGTTGGTGGGCTCGTCCAGGAGCAGCATGTCGGGGCGGGAGAGGAGCAGCCGACAGAGCGCCACGCGACGCCGCTCGCCGCCGGACAGGGTCGCGACCGCCGTGTCCCCGAGCGGGACGCGCAGCGCGTCCATGGCGATCTCGATGGTGCGATCCATCTCCCAGGCGTTCCGCGTCTCGATCTCGGTCATGACGCGGCCGTGCTCTTCGATCACCGCTTCCATCGCCTCGGGCGAGAGATCCTCGCCCATCTTCATATTCAGCTCGTTGAAGCGGTCGAGGAGCCGCTTGGTGTCGGCCACCCCCTCGAGCACGTTTCCGAGCACGTCCTTCGACGCATCGAGCTGCGGCTCCTGGGGGAGGAAACCGATCCGGATCCCCTTTGCGGGACGGGCGTCCCCGATGTAGTCGGGATCGACGCCGGCCATGATGCGGAGGAGGGAGCTCTTCCCGGAGCCGTTCTGGCCGAGCACGCCGATCTTCGCGCCGGGATAGAACGAGAGGGAGATGTCTTTCAACACCTCGCGGTTGGGCGGGTGCACCTTGCCCACCTTGTGCATTGTGAAGATGAACTGGGGAGCCATTCGGGGGAGTATATACTCTAGCGCGGCGGCGGAGTAAGGCGCCCACGCGCGCCGCCGCCTGGAAGACCCAATGGAGGAGCCATGTCCGCCAAAGTCACGATCCGCAACAACGGCCCGGTTCGCATCGAAGGTGATTTCGTGCTGGTCGACCAGGACGGACGGCAATTCGACCTGGCCGGGCGAACCGTGATCACCCTCTGCCGCTGCGGCGAATCGTCGAATAAGCCCTTTTGCGATGGAACCCACAACAAATGCGGCTTCGACTCCGCCGTCGAGGCGCGGACGCTCCCGCCTCCGGCGCCGAAGCCCGCTTCATAGGAACCCGAATGGCACATCGTGCGAATCACGTCACCATCCCCGTGCGCCCGTTCCGGGCGGACGATCTGCGGCAGCTCTTATCCCTCACCGAGTCGCCCTGCGTTTCCATCCACATGGAGACCCATCGCCGTTTTCCGGATTCGCGGCAAGACCCCATCCATTTCAAGAACCTCCTCTCTCAGGCCGAGGCGGAAGTGGAGAAACGACTCGGCAAGCGCGAGGCGAACGGGCTGCTCGAACCGCTCCACCGCCTCCTGGAAGACGAGGGGATGTGGGAGTGTTCGCTGGACGGCCTCGTCGTCTTCCTTTCCCCTTCGTTCGCGGCGGCCTACCGGCTTCCCATGCCGGTCAAGGAGACGGTCGTGGTCTCGGACACATTCCACACAAAGCCGCTTTTCCAATTCCTCCGGTCGAACTCGCGCTACTACGTGCTCGCGGTCAGCCAGAACGAAGTGAGCCTCTACGAGGGAAGCTCGTACGGAGCGGAGCCCGTGAACCTTCGCGCTCTACCCAGCGATCTGACGTCGGCGCTCGGCATCACGGAGCTGGACGAGCATGAGCGCGGCCTGGCCGAGCACGGCGGCGGACTCGGCGGCCGGTTGGTTCACGGCCGGGGGCCGGGCAAGGATGACCGGAAAGAGATCCTGCTCAAGTTCTTCCGGGCGATCGACAAGGGGCTGCACGACTATCTCCGCGAGGAGAAGACGCCCCTGCTCCTGGCGGCCGTTGGGTACTACCACCCGATCTACCGCGAGGCGAACACCTACCCGCACCTCCTGGAGCCGGGGCTGGACGGGAACTTCGAGCGCGCGAACGGCGACGCGATCCATGCCGCTGCGTGGCCCGTCGTGAACCAGGACTTCGAGCGCCGTGTGGCCGAATGGGTGGACCGCTATCGTTCTCTGGAGCCCAAAGGCCTGGCCATCGACGGAGTCGCCCCCGTGGCCGAAGCCACCGTCCAGGGGCGCGTGCGCTGCGTCCTGGCGTCGGAGGACGGGAATACCCGGGGGCGCTTCGACCGGACGACGGGCGAGATCGTGGCGAACGACGATCCAGCCGGGCGCGAGGACGCCGATCTCCTCGACGACATCTGCGAGGAAGCGTGGAAGCGGGGCGCCGAGGTCTACGTGCTGCCGCGGCCCTCGCTCCCGACCGGGAATCCGATCGCCGCGGTGCTTCGGTTCTAGGGGACGCACCTCCAGGGCTCCAGCGGCTCGCCCCTCTTTCGTCCGCGTCGCGCAAGACGTATAGTGGTGGATTGTGCCCGCCCGGGGGAACGCCCCGGCGTGTCCCTTCCCCGGAGGAGCTCTTGCATCTCGCCGAGCGTCAGCAGTCCCGCACGTCCGTCCTCTACGCCGCCAAGAACCCGAACGGCAGACGCTTCAGCGCCGACGATCTCTGGAAGATCCAGAGGGTCGGCTCGCCGGCTCCCGCTCCCGATGGGAGCGCCGTCGTCGTGCCGGTCACCTCGTTCGACGTGGAGAAGAACCGCGGCCGGGCGCGCCTCTGGCTTCTGCCTGCTGCGCTGGCGCAGCCCTCGGTGCAGGAGCCGCGGCCGCTGACGTCAGAGGACGCCTCGTGCGGGGATCCGTCCTATGCGCCCGACGGCTTGCGCCTCCTGTTCACGCGCAGCCAGGGCGACGACCGCCCCCA
>JBKJXM010000044.1:0-2945 GCA_046716305.1 Candidatus Eiseniibacteriota bacterium | reverse complement strand
GTGTCGGGCCACGAAAGCCCGGGAGAACGCGCTCCGGCTCGAGTAGCCGACGCGGGCCGCGACGCTCTTGACCGGGAGGTCGGTCCGGGCCTGGAGCAGGGCCGCCCGCGCCAGACGCCGGCTGGTGAGGAACTCGCTGACGAACTGCGCGTTCGGGATCCGCGCCGCCAGGTATGTCAGGTCCTCGCCACCGGGTCCGCTTCCTGGCCGGCAAGGGCAGTCACGGATGAATCCCGGAAGTCCGTCGGTGTGCGGCCGGTGATCTCCTTGAACGCGCGGTTGAATGGTCCGAGGGAGGCATACCCGACCTCGTAGGCGATCTGCGCCACGCCGAGGTGGGCGCGAGCGTGATCGCGAAGGGCATTCTGTGCCTCGCGGATACGGTAGGCGTTGAGGAGCGCGTTGAAGTTCCGGAAGCCGAGCCTCGAGTTGATGAGCTCGCGGACGGTGTGCTCTCCCGCGCCCAGGCGGCGAGCCAACCCGCCGATGGTGAGGCCCTGCTCCCGGAAGACCTGGTCAGCGTCCATCAGGTGCTGAAGGCGTTCGAGGAGCGCTGGATCGCCCGACACAGTCGGTGCCATGGCTCTCGGTACCTTGAGCAGGCCCGGTACGGGGCGCAGCACGAACACGGCAATGACAAAGACGAGGAACGAGACGGCGACGCTGTGTACGGCCTCTCCCGTCCTCCGTGAGGCCGCATCGCGAAGGGCCAGCTCTCCAAGCAGCTCGATGAAGATGTAGGTACCGGCGAGGACGAGGAGGCCGAAGCGCAGCTTCAGGCGGGGAAGCACGAGGTCCGTCCGCAGCCCCGCGTAGACCACCGCCAGCCCGTGGACGACGAAGGCAAGCCCCATCAGCTTCGGCAGCGCCGACCAGAAGTCGGCGCCGTCCCCCAACCCACCTTCAGTCCTGATCCAGCACACGGATCCGACGGCAACCAGTGCGACACCGGGGAGGGCTTGCCATCGCGAGAACCGGAACCCGTCGTCAAAGTGCAACCGGGTCAGCAACCAGAAGGCGAAGGGCACCGCGAGGGCGAGGAGAACCATCGAGCGGACCAAGACGGCGGGTCCTTCATGACGGACGACTAGCGGTGCGAGGAGGTGCCCGAGCACGGTCGCCAGGAGGAAGGCCGCCGCCTGCAGGCTCGGATCGTGGCGGTCCTCACGAAGGACGACCACGCCTAGAAGGGCGGTCAGCGCCGCCGCGGCCAGCCGCCACACTTCCCAGGACTCCCACATCATTGGCACCCTCTGGGCCCGTGCCGTCCCTTGGCGTCCCTGCGCTGCCCGGACCACCCCCGGTCTAGAGTACGAGGACATCTCTCGTCGGGTTCCGGGAGCGTCCTGCAGCGCAGCCGTCGGGGTCGCCGGCGCCCGGAGCGGCTCAGAATTGACGCGATCGGTCCCATCGCGACTCGCCGTTTCCGAAGACAGCCAGGCATTGCGAGGGTTTGAAGAGACAGAAAGGTTCGCCCGGACGAGCTTGTCGATGGTCGCGGCCCCCGGACCTCCAGGTCGGGAGAGAGAGCCGCGTCGGAAAGGCCACGACATGACCGGACAAGGCTTGCCCCTTCAGATCTTCCAGGCGGAGATCCTCTCGAACTTCCTGCGGTACGCGATCACGGCGGGCGGATTCTACGGTCTGTTCTGGGTCTGGCGCACTCACCCCTGGAGGCACCGGCGCCTTCAGGCCGTGTGTCCGCGGGCGCGACAGATCTGGGCGGAAGTCGGCTATTCGATGAGCACCGTGCTCGTCTTTTCCATCGTCGGCCTGGCCACTACGCTCGCCGCCCGCGCCGGACACACGCAGGTCTATACCGACCTCTCCGAACGCGGCTGGGCGTGGGCGGGAGTGAGCACTCTGCTCATGATCCTCCTCCACGACGCGTACTTCTACTGGACGCATCGCTGGATGCACCTGCCGAGGGTCTTCCGACACGTACACCGCGTGCATCACGCTTCCACGTCGCCGACGCCCTGGACGGCCTACTCCTTCCACCCTCTCGAGGCGCTCGTCCAGGCGGCGATCTTCCCGCTGATCGTCGTCCTCATCCCCGCCCATCCCATCGCGATCTTCGCGTTCCTCCTCTACATGATCGTGCGCAACGTCATGGGTCATCTGGGCTTCGAGGTCTTCGCGGCCGGGCTCGTCCGCAATCCCCTGACTCACTGGCACACGACCACCACCCACCACGACCTTCATCACCGGAATCCCGGCTGGAACTTCGGCCTCTACTTTTCGTGGTGGGACGCGCTGATGGGTACGACGCATCGAGAGTACCCGGCAGTCTACGCAGAGGTCACCGGCCGGGCGAGGCTCGCATCACCCCGCGCGACCGGCATGGGATCGTCCAGCGATGGATGACGTAGTCCCTCGCCTCCAGCCGGACCACGACGCGGCCGTCGCCGATCCCGGGACACCGGGCGCGCTCTGCGGAAAGAGCATCGTGAGGTTCCACCACCGGGACCGGGCCGCCCTCAGTCGACGATCCGGTATCCATAGCCGTACACCGTCTCGATGATTCGGGGCCGCTCGGCGTCGTCGCCGAGCTTCCGCCGCAGGGAGACGATGTGCTGATCGACGGTGCGGGTGGTGACCTCGACCTCGTCGGAGGTTCCCCAGATCCGCGCGATGAGGTCGGCGCGGGACACCGCTTCCCCTCGACGGAGGGCCAACACTTCGAGGATCTCGAACTCCCGGGCCGTGAGCACGACCGGACGGTCGTGGCGCATGGCCCTGCGGGCCCGGAAGTCCACCGCGAGGCCGGGGAGCTCCAGCGAGGTGGTCCCCGGGTCGGGGGCGCGCCGCAGCCGCGCCTCTACGCGCGCCATGAGCTCCATGATGCTGAAAGGCTTGGTCAGGTAGTCGTCGGCGCCGAGCTTGAGCCCGCGGACCTTGTCCAACTCCTCCCCCCGGGCGGTCAGCATCAGGACGGGGACGTC
>JBKJXM010000043.1:0-4490 GCA_046716305.1 Candidatus Eiseniibacteriota bacterium | reverse complement strand
TCGCTCGGATTCGGCACGGTCACCGTGCGGGGCACCGGCGGGACGCCCGAGACGTTCGACCGGATCGCGAGTCCGCTCGAGTTCCGGGGGGGGGGGGTCCTGTTCGGGGTTATTGCGGCATCCCGGGGGGGCGGGGGCTCCCCGGCCGCGATCATGGCGGGCGCCTTCCTGGCCGTCGCCGGCACGGCCGTCATTTTGGCCGGAATTCTCCGTCGCAACGCGACCGAGATCGCCGTCACCAACAAGCGGGTGCTGATCAAGAGCGGGTACTTCAGCCGAAAGACGATCGAGATTTTTCTCTCCAAGATCGAGAGCGTCGTCGTGGACGAGACGTTCCTGGGCAAGTCGCTCGGATTCGGCACGGTCACCGTGCGGGGCACCGGCGGGACGCCCGAGACGTTCGACCGGATCGCGAGTCCGCTCGAGTTCCGGAGGCAGGTGCAGGCGCAGATCGAAGGGGGAGTCACCCAGGTCCGCTCCGCCTGACGGCTCCCGATTCTCCCAAGTCTCCCAGGTCTCAAGGATGGGCGACGAAGTAGAACTCGCGGTCGCCGAGCACAGCGTCACGGAACTCCTCGCGCGAGAGCGGAACCGAGCCCGCGAGCCACGCCCGAAGCGTCGAGACCAAAAGCCCGCCTTCCGCCAGCGCGTCGTGAGTCGCGTCCGGCGTGGCTCCGGTCGCCGCGGCGGCCAGCCCGCACTCGAACACCACGACGGGCCGGTTCTTCCGCAGCGTCTCCCGCGCGCCGCGGAAAACGCCCAGCTCGCCCCCCTCGACGTCGACCTTGATCAAGCCCACCGGGAGATCGCGAGGGATCATCCGGTCCATCGTCTCCACCCGAACGCGAATCGTCTCCGTGGCCCGGCCGCCCAGGTCGGGCCCCCGGGTGAGTCCGCTCAGGGCGGGGAACTGGAGAACACGGACGTAGTCCGCTTCCCCGGGCGCCGCGCCGAGCGCGCAGCCGTGCACCTGGACCTGAGGGAAGCGAGCGGACAGCGCCGCGCTGTGTTCGGGCAGGGGCTCGAAGGCGACGTGCCGGCCCCGCGGTGCCAGGCGGATCATGTGCTTGAGCATCCCGCCCTCGAAGGCGCCGACGTCCACCGCGTTCGAATCCGGGCGGAGTACGCGGCCCATGATGGCGATGGTCTGCGCGTCGTAGAGGCTGTTCCGGCTTCGGGTAACCGCGTGGTGCGCGCGCCGGATGGGCGCCTCCCAGCGAGTGCCCAGCACCAGCCGCTTCGCGAGGCGTTTCATACGTGCATGGTATCAGGCCGCTCCGAGGAGTAGAGTCCTGTCCATGCCCCTTTGGCCCGCCTGCCGCCTCGTTCCGTTCGCGGCCGCGATCTGCCTTTTCGCGACTGGCGCGGACGCTGCCGGTCCGCCCGCTCCCGCGCCGCCGCCGAACGGCTACTACATCCACTGGCCCGAAGCCAAGGCAGCGCCCCCGGAGCCTTGCGACCAGAAACAGCGGGAGTTCAAGTGCTCCATCGAGAGGACCGCGGCCAATCCAGACGACGCGCGGATCCTCGCGATCGCCGAAGCCGTGTATCCGCCCCGAGACATGATCGCCGAGATCGCTGCGCTGGAGAGTTACGAGATCGGAGCGGACTCGGCCGGCGTGCCGCTCTGGTGGTCGCGGGGAACCGGAGCTCGGCGGGTCCCGTACGCGGCGACCCGGGGCGCTCTCGACTACTTCCTGAAGCTTACCCAGAAGTACCGGGACAACGACTATCGAATTCCGGGAGCCCAGCCGATGTTCTCGAGCGAGGTGGTCTATCGCGCGGCGATCGAACGGCGGAAGACCTACACCGTGGGCGATACGGACTTCTCCGACGTCTACGTCGCGCGCATCGCGATGAGCTGGACATTCGACGACGGCACGTTCATTCCCATGGTCACGGCGCACCGCACGGTGGTGTTGTCGCCGCGAGGCGACGTCCTGAGCATCCGCGGAGACGGCGAGGGAATCGAGGACGTGACCTTCTCCACGCACCGAGGCATGGGCCGGTCCACCCAGCTCCGCCGCTAATAGAAAACCGGACGCCCTGGGGCGCCCGGTCGCCTCGAATCACCGCGATCCGCTACTTCGACGCCATCTGCTTCATGAATTCGTCCTGGCCCCGCTTCATCTCCTCGGGAGTGACGTCCTTCACGTGGGTCGCCAGCGTCCAGCCGTATCCGAACGGATCAGTGAAGTGGCCCATGCGGTCGCCCCAGAACATGTCCATGATGGGCATCGTCGCCTTGCCGCCTTCGGACGTGGCCCGCTTGAACGCGGCGTCCACGTCCTCGACATAGACGTAGAAGGAGACCGGAGAGCCGCCCATGGTCTCCGCCGACTGCATCTTCATCATCTCGTCGTTGAGCATGAGGATCGAGGTTCCGATCTGGATCTCGGCGTGCATGATCTTGCCGTCGGGTCCGCGGGCGATGGCGCGCTCCTTGGCGCCGAGCGCGCGCTTGTAGAAGTCGATGGCCTTCGCGCCATCTACGAATGTGAGGGATGGGGTGACCGTGCTGTAGCCGTCGGGGATCGCCTTGACGTTCGCCATGATGCCAAACCTCCGTAAAGCGGTGGGTTGATCGGGTGCTGCGGAGAATGACGAGTGTCCAGTATGCCACGGGGGACGGAGAGGGAAAACGGTGATCCGAAACGCGGTGATCTCTCCGCTGGCGAGGCTCTGGCGGACGCGGGCGACGCCCGCGCTCCTCGAGGTCCCGGCGGAATACGTCTTCTACCTCGCCGGGTGGGTCGCGTGGTGCCTCGACTGGGTGGTACGCCTCCCCTCGCTCTGGAGTGCCGGCGGCGGCCGCGTTCGCCACGGGGACGTGACGGGAGAGATCGTGGCCCGCGTGGTGGTCCTGACGCCCCCCGGCCCCAATCCGGTCGCGACGCTGTCGCGGGCTCGCGTCGTGTGTCAGGAAGCCGCCGTGCTCCTCGGCCGGTACGGGGTCGGGTTGTCGCTGGAGAAAGTCTCAATTCTTCCGCTTCCCCCCGGGCTCCGGCTCCCGACCTGCGGCGTCACCGATCTCCTGGGGCGATTCTTCTCCTGGGCGTCCGCGCGAAGCGCACCGTCACCCGTCCTGACCATCTACTTCGTGGAAGAGCTGGGGAACCTGGCGGGGTGCTCGATCCCCGGGACCGACTGGATCATCGTCGGGCTGGGCACGGACGGGACCACCGTCGTCCACGAGCTCGGGCACCTGGCGGATCTCTGGCGGCACCACCCGGATCCCGCGAACGTGATGACGGCCCGGCCCGGCGGCACCCATGACGGAATCACGCCGTCTCAGCTGGCGATGATACGCACCTCCCGCTTCGTGCGCCCTGCCAGGGCGGCGCTAGTCTGGAGAGGCGATCGGGATTGAGATGGGAACCGGGTAACGGATGGGACCGAGCGCGGTATCGATGGTTGGGCTGAGGCGCAGAACGACGGTATGGGCCTGGGTGGTATAGCCTGCCAGCGCGAGCGCGGTCTCGAACAGACTCCGCGCGTCCCCTTGGAAGAAGCGGACGAGATTGAATTGAATGGTGATGGGGACGTCCACCGGCTCCCCCGGCGGGAACTGGAGCGACCGGTCGAGGGTGCCCGTAAGAAGATCGCGGCCATCCACCACATAGGCCCATTCCAAGGCGATCAGGCGCGCCGTGACCTGGTTGGTCTCGGGATTCTTGCCTTGGACATGGACGGTCAGCTCGAACGGTACGTCTTTCGAGAAGACCGCGAGACCCAGCCGGGCCGCGTCGGACGCGGTCAGGTCCCGATAGGAGCGGAGACGGTCGAGCCGGATCCGGGCCACCTCAGCATCGGACACGCGGTCAAAATGAAACTCCACGCGCCGGAGTGCGGCGGCTTCGCGCAGCGTAGCGCATCCAACCGATAGCGCCAGGACGCAAACAGCGATATACCGGATCCGACCTCCGCCTTATCGCGCTCCGGCCGTTCCGAGGCGGTTCTCACCGCGATCGAAGCGATCCGAGCCCGCCACCTTGACGATCTTGTTGTACAGACCCAAAAGCAGGATCGTCGGGACCCACTCACCGAAGAAGAGACTCTTGTGCTTGTTCCCGGTCAACTGCAGCGCGAGCGATACGCCGATCGACGCGACCGCCGCCGTCAGGAACCAGTCGGACGGCACCTTCGACGTGTGCTTCTCGATCGTCTTGGCCAGGCCGCCCTCGGTCCGCTCCGGATGGTTCGCCACCTTATCTACGGTCTTCTCCATCGTCTTGTCTACTGCTTCCGTCACGTTTACGTTCGCCATCAGAACACCTCCGTGTGTAATGCCGGACATCCGGCAAGCGGCCCATACTTAAAGCAAGGACGGGGCCGCCCCGGAGCGCGTTCGGGCGAAGTGCCGCGGCCGCACGGAAGTCCCTGTTTCAGCGTGAGGTAGGGCAGGTGCGGGGCGCCCTCGCCGAACCGCGACTCTCCGCGGGTTGCAAGAGAGGGGCACTCACCGTGGCAAGATTTGCGTGGGCTAGGAA
>JBKJXM010000042.1:0-5764 GCA_046716305.1 Candidatus Eiseniibacteriota bacterium | reverse complement strand
GAGCGGCCTCGGTGCGCGCGGCCGGCGCGCCCATCGGCCGGCTCAAGCGCTGGGACGATCGCGGGCGATGGCTCGCGGCCGCGGGCGGGATCCTGGTTCTCATGGGAATTACGGCGGTGGCGGGCGGGGCCCGGACCCCGGCGGCGATCCGGCACATCACCGATCCGAGGACCGCGCCGGTCGCGCCGATCGCGATGCGCGTGGAGCCCGGCTCGCGCGACATCGAAGGGGGCGAATCGGTCGTCATCCGCGCCTACGTTCGCGGCACCGGCCAGCGGCCGCGCCTCCGTTCGCTCGAGGCCGGCGAGTGGCGGGAGTCCCCGCTCGAGCCCGCCGAGGAGACTACGGGGGCCAAGTCCGGCGAGCGCGCCTATTCGCTCCTGGTCCGGAATCTCAAGGACGATCTCCACTACAAGGTTCGCGCGGGGTCTCAGGAGTCGCCGGCGTACGCGCTCACCGTCCGCGACCTGCCGCGCGCCACCGGCTACCGGGTGCGCTACGACTATCCCGCCTACACCGGGCTCAAGGCTGAGGAGAGCCACGCCATCACCGGTGATCTCGCGGCGCCGCGCGGGACTCGCGCGCACCTCACCGTCACGCTCTCGCGAAGCGCGCGGCGCGGCGGGCTGATCTTCGATCGCTCGGGCACTCGCGTTGACGCCGAGACCGGAGAGCGCCTCGCCCGCTTCGGCGTCTCGATCCGGACCGACGACCGCTACTCGATCCGCCTCACCGATCCGCGCGGACGGAGCGTGGATCTGGGGCCGTTCGAGGTGCGCGCAATCCCCGACCGGCCCCCCACGGTCTCGATTCTCTCCCCGGGGCCCGTGGAGGACGTGGGCCGCGACATGACAACGGTGGTGATCGCGGGCGCGACTGACGACTACGGCGTGCGCCAAATCCTCATCAAGTACAAGGTGCGCGACGCCGCCGAGAAGGTGGAGACGCTCCACCAGGAAGCGGGCGGCGCGCGCGAGCTGGCGGTGCGCTACACGTGGGCCCTGAGCGGCTATTCGCTCCTCCCGGGCGAAGAGGTGGAGTATCGCGTCGGCGCCGTGGACGGCAACGCGATCGACGGACCGCAGACCACGTGGTCCGACCCGCGCATCCTTCGCTTTCCCTCGGCGGCCGAGATCCTCGCCTCGATGTCGGGGGAGCGCGACGAGACGATCCACTCTTTGGAGAGCGCCTGGAAGGACGCGCGCGAGCTTCAGAAAAAGGCGGAGGAGCTATCCCGCGACCTGGGCCGATCCAAGGAGATGACGTGGGAGAAGCAGCAGGAGGCGCAGAAGACCCTCGAGGGGCAGCAGGAGCTGCAGAAGAAGATCGACAAGGTGGCCGACAAGCTCAGCCAGGACGCGGAGAAGCTCTCGCAGTCGCGCGCCATGAACTCCGACCTGGTCCAGAAGATTCAGGAGCTCCACCAGATCCTGAGCCAGATCAAGGACCAGTCGCTCATCCGCTCCATCCAGCGGCTTCAGGAGGCGCTGAAGAAGCTCTCGCCCGAGCAGATGGAGCAGGCGCTCCAGAATCTGAAGATGAACCAGGAGCAGGTGATGCGCAGCCTGGAGCGCACGATCGAGATGCTGAAGCAGATCCGGACCGAGGAGAAGCTGGAGGCGGCGTCGGAGCGCGCGGCCGAGCTGGAGCGCCGCCAGATCGCGACCAACGACTCGCTCTCCCGGGCGAAGAAGACCGACGAGACCAAGTCCCTCGCCAAGGGCGAGCGCGAGACCTCGAAGCTGGCCGCCGAGGAGCGCGCCGCGCTCGACTCCCTGGCGTCGGATCTCGCGGCGATGGATCCGGAAGCCGCAAAGGAAGCCGAGCGCCTGGCCGATGAATTGGGCGAACAGGGCGCCGCGCCGGAATTCCGCGAGGCGATCCAGGCCATGGAGCAGGGGGAACGCGACCAGGCGGGGCGGACCGGCGAGAAACTGAAGCAGCGCATGGAGAGGCTTCGGAAGGGCGTGGATCAGATGCGCGAGAAGTTCCAGAGCAGGAAGAAGAACGCGCTCGCGAAGAAGATGGAAGACGCGGCGCAGGACCTCCTCGAGATCGGGAGGCTGCAGCAGGAGATGCTGGACGACCGGTCGAGCAGCCTCTCGGACCGCGCCGAGATGCAGAAGGGGCTGGAGGACGCGACTTCGGCCACGACGCGGCGAATCGCCGACGTCGGAAAGCAGACGCTCTTCCTCACCCCGGACATCGGGCAGGCGCTGGGCCGGGCGCTCAACAATCAGGGGAACGCGGTCGGACGCTACTCCGACCAGGATCTCGCGGGCGGACTGATGGCGGGGAAGGAAGCGGCCATCGCGCTGAACCAGGCCGCGGCCGGACTCCTGAAGAGCCGCCAGTCCATGCAGAGCTCCTCCTCGTCGACCGGATTTCAGGAGGCGATGGATCGCCTCCAGGGGCTGGGCGGCGAGCAGCAAAGCCTCAACAACCAGTCGCTCGGGATGATGCCGGGCGAGGGGCAGCAGTCGGGCGGGCAGGGTGAGGGTGGCCAGGGTCAGGGCCAGGGACAGGGGAGCCGCCTGAGCGAAGGACAGGGGCAGGCGCTATCGCGCATGGCGGCCGAGCAGGAGGCGATCCGCAGAGGGCTGGAAGAGACGATGCAGAAGCTCAACAAGGGCGGCGGCACGATGGGGAACCTGGGCGACGTGGCGGAAGAGATGAAGAAGGTCGAGCAGGATCTTCGCGGCGGGCGGTTGAACCAGGAGACGGTGGACCGCCAGCAGCGCATCCTGAGCCGCCTTCTCGATGCGCCGCGAAGCGTGGAGCGGCGCGACTATTCGCGGAAGCGGCAGTCGCGCCCCGGCATCGACGTGGTGCGCTCGTCCCCGGGCGCACTCTCGCCGGAATTACTAAAGTCGCGTCCCTCGCTGGCGGCGCTCCTCGCGCGGGCGGGCCGCGATCCCGTGACGCCGCGCTATCGCGCGCTGGTGGACGAATATCTTCAGTCGGTGCTCGAGGGAAAGGCGAAGTGACCCTCGCACTGAATCCGCGCCGGGTCCGGACGGCCCGTGCCGCGGCCGTGGCGATCGCCCTGCTCCTGGCGCTGCCGGTCGCGTCCACCGCGAAGCCCAAGGAGTCCAACGAGGGGCGCCCGACGCCCCCGTCCCGTGAGGCGGCTGCCCCGGTTCCCAAGGTCACGAAGATCACCGTGCCGCCGGCGCTCCCGCTTCTCACGCGCGACGAGCAGCTTCCCGAGGGCTATCAGGACATGGTCCGGCGGCTGATGCAGCGCGGCCCCGCCGACACGCTGGGCGACGCGCTCTATTCGCTCGCCGACGCCTCGTTCCGCGCGGGCGCCTTCGACCAGGCGACCAAGCTCTACTCCGAATTCGCGCAGCGCTACACGCGGAACCTCCGCATGAACGAGGCGCTGGAGCGCGTGCTCATGATCCGCGACTGCCGCGACTTCGACGACGAGCCGCTCCGGATCTATTCGCGAGCCGAGACGCTCCGCCGGGAAGGGAAGGCCGACTCGGCGGCGGCCGCGCTGTCGGCGGGGCTGGCGCGCTATCCGGGCGCGCGCCTCCGTTGGCACTACCGCTTTGCGCTCGCCGAGATTGCACGCGACCAGGGGAACCACGCGCTCGCGGTCGAGCAGGCTTTGGCGGTGGCGGACACTTCGACCGGGTCGCGCCTCGCGCCCTACGCGCTCAAGCTGGCCGGCGACGAAACGCTGGCCGCCGGAGGACCGATCGAGCGGGCATCCGGCTATTACCAGGCGATCCTCGAGCGTTATCCCGAATCGCCGCTAGCGCCCTCGGTGCGCGCGCAAGTCCTGGCGCTCCGCAAGAGGATGCAGCTATGACGAGGCGCTTCGCGACGACCGCTCTCGCCCTCATCGGGACCCTGGTGGTCTCGCTCGCCCTTCCGGCCACGGCGTCGGCGCGCCTCCTCGTCCCGATGGACGAGAAGCAGGCGGACCACCTCCGTGCCTACGGGCTCACCTACTGGGCGCTGGAGCGCGGGCTCCACGGCGAATGGCTCCTCAACTATCGCGGCGGATCCTTCCTGCTTCCGGACAACGGCGCGCTTGCCACCGAAGCCGTGGTGCGCGGCGTGACGGTGGAGCCGGTGGACGAGGCGGACGTGGCGCGCATCATGGCCGAGATCGCGGACAACAACATGGACGCGATCAAGCTGGAGACGGCGCCCCGGATCGCGGTCTACGTGCCGCCGAGCGCTCCGCCGTGGGACGACGCCGTGCAGCTCGCTCTGGACTACGCGCAGATCCCGTACACCAAGCTGTGGGACGCCGAGGTCCTGGACGGGAAGCTCTCGGAGTACGACTGGCTCCACCTGCACCACGAGGACTTCACCGGGCAGTACGGGAAGTTTTTCGCGGCGTTCGCCTCGACCGACTGGTACCGCCGCCAGGGGGCCGAGAACCGGGCCATGGCGAAGAGCCGCGGCTTCGCCAAGGTCTCCGAGATGAAGAAAGCCGTAACGCTGACGCTCAAGGCGTACGTGGCCGCGGGCGGGTTCCTCTTCGCGATGTGCTCCGCCACCGACACGTTCGACATCGCGCTCGCCGCCAAGAACACGGACATCGTGGGCCCCGAGTACGACGGCGACTTCGCCGATCCCCGGGCCCAGGCGAAGCTGGATTTCTCGGAGACCCTCGCGTTCCAGAACTTCCAGCTGGACGAGAATCCGATGGTCTACGAGTTCTCCAACATCGACACGACGAACCGGGCGGCCATGCGCGGGCAGCGGAACGACTCGTTCACGCTCTTCGACTTCTCGGCGAAGCAGGACCCGGTCCCCTCGATGCTGGTCCAGGACCACGTGGCGGTGGTGCCGGGATTCATGGGGCAGACGACCGGATACGAGAAGTCGTTCATCAAGCCGGGCGTGACCATCCTGGCCGAGGTGCCGGGCGCGGACGACGTGAAGTACCTGCACGGGCACTACGGCAAGGGGACCTTCACCTTCTACGGCGGGCACGACCCTGAGGACTACCAGCACGCGGTTGGCGACCCTCCCACCGACCTGGCGCTGCACAAGCACTCCCCCGGCTACCGCCTCATCCTGAACAACGTGCTCTTCCCCGCCGCGGAGAAAAAAGAGAAGAAGACGTAGCGGGCGGTCGGGTACACTCCGCGCCCTATGAACACCGTCTGCGCCCCAGGGCGCACGATGTGCCCCCGATGATCACCCTGGCTGAGCGGCTTCGGCCTCATGGGCGCGCGGGCTCCGGCGTCTCGGGCAACGTTCGCTCCGCGGCGCTCTCGTACGACCTGCCGCTGGTGCTCGGCGCGAGCTGCGTGATCGCGCTCGCGGCCCAGCTCGCGATCCGGCTCCCCTTTACCCCGGTGCCGATCACCGGCCAGACGCT
Organism: Candidatus Eiseniibacteriota bacterium; assembly: GCA_046716305.1. Lineage (GTDB taxonomy): Bacteria > Eisenbacteria > RBG-16-71-46 > SZUA-252 > SZUA-252 > DASQJL01. The sequence goes on along the minus strand of JBKJXM010000042.1, from coordinate 414 downwards.
CGCGCTCCTCTTGCTCGCCGCCGCGCTCGGGCGCGTTCGCGCCGCCGCCGCCGCGCTCTGCTATCTGGCCGAGGGCGCGGCCGGGTTTCCCGTCTTCGCGGGCGGATCCGCCGGCGCCCACGTGCTGGCCGGCCCGACCGGGGGCTACCTGGTGGGCTTCGTTCCCGCCGCCTGGCTCGTCGGCGCACTCGCCGAGCGCGGCTTCGACCGCCATCCCGCCACCACCGCCATCGCAATGTTCATGGGAAACGCCGTGGTGCTCCTCTGCGGTGCGGCGTGGCTCTCGATGTTCGTCGGAGTGGAGCGCGCGGTCGCGCTGGGCGTCCTACCCTTCCTGATCGGCGACGTGGTCAAGGCGGCGTTCGCCGCCGCGCTCCTGCCGCTATCGTGGCGGGCGCTGGGTGGGACCGGCGG
>JBKJXM010000041.1:0-3978 GCA_046716305.1 Candidatus Eiseniibacteriota bacterium | reverse complement strand
CGACACCGCCGACCACAAGATGCACAGCCAATGGGGCGAGGTCTCCGCCGAGACCGCCGCCGCCCTCAACGCCGCGGCAGGCCCAAGGCCGCGCCCCCAGCTAATCTTGTCCGACGCGCCCGACTGGGTCGCGTGGCACACCCATCGGCCGGCACTGCTGCTTCCGCTCTCGCGCGATCTCCCCGCGGTACAGCGGGATCATCCCGTGGCCGCGATATTCCTCTCGCCTGATGCGCGCGCGCGAAATGCGGCCGACGGTGACACCTCTTGGGTGGGAACCCTGGACAGGTGCGAGCCGATTCCTGGCTTCAACGGTCCGGCGTCGCTCCCGGGTGGGGCCCGGCTCTACGTGCGGGGGACTCCGTAGCGCCGCGGGCAGCCCGCGTCCGTCCCGGCCGGCGTCACTTCACGCGCGTGTAAGTGATCTCCATCGTTCTCATTTCCTGTCCGTCCTGCGTCGCGTACATCGTCATGGAGGCCGTGTTCCCGTCGACGATGTTGGTGACCTGGCGCATCATAACTTCTTTGCCCGTCATGTCCGGGGACGATCCCGTCAGCGTGAAGGACTTGGTGGTCGGGTCCATGGGGGCGCCCCGGCTCATCATGATTCCCGTGCCCATGTTGTCCACCCACGAGCTGGCGTACTGCTTCTTGAAATTGTCGTACCCCAGCACTTCCATCCCCTCGAACGGCATCCCGGCGAAAGAGCCCTTGTAGTTGCCCACGAGATATCGCCCGTCCATCACCCAGTTCCGCTCGCAGGTGCCTTCGCTGACCTGCGGCTCGCCCGGGGCCATCCACATCTTGGTCGTGATCTTCCAGATTCCGGCGAGCGGGTTGAGCGCGGCGTGCTCGGGGCCCGGCATGGCCATCTTCATCATCGCGGCCATCTCGGCCTCGGATGCAGCCGTGACCGCGGCGTCCTTCTTCGTCTCCGCCGTGGCGGCGGTTTTCTTGGAAGTCTTCTCGCCCGCCCACGACATTCCGGGCGAAGAGACCAGCGCCAAGAGCAGCGCTCCGCCAACGATCGGATTCACCACATGAGTACGGCGTTTCATCAGGGCATTCCTCCTATGAATTTCCGGCGAATCTCGGAGGATACCACGGACGCGGCCGACACCGATGTGGCGCCGATTCCAACGCTTCACCCGCCCAAGAGCAGATCCAACCTTAGCGCCTCGGCGAGCGAGCGGGCGTGGAACGGGGAGCCCCGAAGTCCGTGCGGCGGCTCGGCGTCCAGTGCATCGGGGAGGTGCCCGAAGCCGACCGACGCCCGCTCGAGGAGCGGCGTCAGGAACCGCTCGCGCGCCTCGCGCTGGGTCTGGGGCGTGTCGCCGCGCACGCGCGTCCACGCTTCCACGAAGGGCCCGAGCATCCACGGATGAGCCATGCTGGGATCCGTGTTCGAGCGAAGCCCCATCGGCGTGAGGAATCGCGCCTCCGCCATGTTCACGACGCGGCGCGCCCGCTCGCCGTCGAGCGGGGCGTAGGGCAGCCCGCCCACCGCGAAGATCTGATGGACCCGGACCGTCGCGTCCACGGTCCCGCGCGCGTGATCCGCGTCCACCACGTCGCAGAGGCAACCCGCGTCTTCGTTCCAGAAGCGCCGCTCGAACGAGGCGCGGCCCCGCTCGTACAGCTCGTCCCACCGCGACGAAAGGGCGGAGCCGATGTGGAGCGCATTCAGCCACAGCGCCTGCACGTCCACCGCCTTGCCCGCGCGCGGCGTGCCCGGCTCGCCCGCGGCCAGGAGGCCGTCCTCGTCCATCTGGATCCGGCCCTCTCGGCCTTCCACGCAGGATTCGAGAATCGCGGCGATCGCGCCGTGCATCATCTTCCGGTCCGGAGCCATCACGCGGCGATGCGTGGCATTCGCGGCCAGGAAGAAGTCGTGGACCGCGGCCGTGAACCAGAGCGGCGCCTCCACCGCGTCGCGCCCCGCCTCCGGAAAAACGCCCTTCGAAAACGCGCGCGCCCACTCCATCAGAATCTGGCGCGCCTCCTCGATGCGTCCCGTCGCCAGGCACAGCCCCCGCAGCGCCGCGAACGTCTCCGTGGGCGACTCGTCCTGCTCCGGGTAATCGGAGATAAGCTCCAGCCTGTCCCTGCGGCGAACCAGGTACGCGTCGGCCGCGTGGTGGAGGCGCGACGGCGACCCGGCACGATGCACGCGCTCTTCCTCGCGCAGGATCTCGATCGTGCTCTCGGCACCGCTGTTCGCGCGTCCCAAGAACCCCGGGAGCCCCGCCGCGCTGGCGGAAGCGGACGCCTTCATCGCCTTGAGCCCCTCGTCCGTCGTCAGCACCAGCACGGCTTCGCCGCGGGTCAGGTTGAAGTGGAAAATCCCCGGCGAGCCCAGGTCCTCCTTGTGGTCCCAGCCGCGGGCCCGGTCTTCCGCGTACACGAAGTTGTGATACCAGAGATGGTGGTGCGCGTAGCTCCCGTTCGAGATGCCGAGGATCGCCGGCTGGCTCGAGTAGGGCAGCCACCGGACGTAGGCGTCGCACGATTGGGCCTCGGAGTGGAAGTAGGGGTTCGCGTGGTGAAGCGCACCTGCCTCGCGCCCGGAGATCAGCGGGCGCACCATCAGGCGCGCGCCCGCGGAGGGGCCCTCGATGACGCTCCATGTCAGGACCACGCCCGGCGTTCCGCGCAGGGAAAAAAGCTGCTGCTCCACGCGCGTGCCGCCCTCCAGCAGGAACACCCACGTGGGCCACGGGTCGGTGGTGAACGATTCGATATGGCGGTGCCCTTCGGGGTGCACCACGTCGGGGTCGTAGTGGTGCGAGCTGATGTCCACCATGCCTCGCGGCGTCGCGACGCGCGCGTCCAGGCCGTTCACCAGCACGACGCTGTGCGTGCGCGGCGCCTCGCCGCGAGCGGAGCGCGCCGCCGCGACGAGAAGAATCGCGTGCTCGCGCCGCGTGCGGATTCCCGAAACCGTTCCCGACGCGAACCCGCCGAGACCGTCCGTCTCGAGCCACTCGGCATCGAACGAGGGGAGCGCGGGCGCGAGGAGAGTGGGGGCTTCCGGCGGCGGGAGGAGCTGCGCCGAGAAGGCCGCCTTCGAAAGGCTTCGTGGAGTGAGCGGCGGCGTGGGCCGCGAGCGCTTCTTGGAGGGCACAGTCATCCTTCCTCGAACGCGAAACTGCTCCGATCGCCCCGATCCTACTCCCGTCCGACCGGATGCAACAGGTGTTTGCGTACGAGAACGTAGCTTCGCATGGGCTATAGTCTTCCCGTGAAGAGAGCCGTCCTGGTGCTTCTCACCGCCCCCGTTTTCGCTCTCACGCCTGATCTGGCCCACGCGGCGCTTCCGCGTCATGCCCAACAGTCCGTCGACGGCTACCTTGCGGAGTTGAATCGCGTGGAGCGCGCGCGGTCGCGCACTTCGATGGAGCGGCTCTTCACGCTGGCGATGCGGGTAAAGCACGATCTCATGACCCCGCAGCTCGACTGGAAGCCCCTGCCCCTGGAAGAGCTGTCCGAGCAGGAGTTCGCGACGCTCCAGCGGCGCGCCCGCGGAATGATCCTGAACCGGGCGGAGACAGTCTTCGCCGTGCCCGACGTCCCGTTCTTCGTGGATCTGGGAGAGCGGAAGGGCCGCACCGAGGATCGCCTTTTCTTCCGCATTTATCTCAGGACCTATCCGGGCGTCGCCGTCCCCGCCTACGTCAGGCAGCAGGCCGACTACAGCGGCTGCACTGATTTCGCGTCGGGGAAGCTGACGCAGCTTTACGGCGAGTGGACGGCCTATAGCCGCATGCACCCCAAACGATACGCCGGCGTGGTTCGCGACGAGCTGGGTCAGATCGAGGACAACCTGCTCCGCTCCACGTGCGCCTGCGGGCCGTCACGGACGGTGACGGGGGAGCTGCGGCACTTCTTGAACCGTCAGCCGGGGAGCCAGTTCGCCCCCCGCGTGCGGGAGCGGCTGAATCGCGTGATGCGGGGGACTTCGAGGATTCGGTTCAACTG
>JBKJXM010000040.1:0-7731 GCA_046716305.1 Candidatus Eiseniibacteriota bacterium | reverse complement strand
CCCCAAGACCGATCTCCACGTCCACCTCGACGGGTCGCTCCGTCCCGCCACGCTGCTCGACCTGGCGGAGGAGCAGGGCGCCGAGCTGCCGTTCCAGTCCCTCCCCGAGCTGACCCGCGCGTTCTCCCGCCTCGCCTCCGGCGTCAGCCTTCCCGAGTATCTGAAGGCGTTCGACTGGACGCTGCGCGTTCTTCAAGACCGTGCCTCGCTCGAGCGCGTGGCGTTCGAGCTGGCCGAGGACGCGCACGAGGAGAATGTCCGTTACATGGAGGTCCGCTACTGCCCCGCCCTCCACACCCGGAAGCGCCTCTCGATGGAAGAGACCGTGGAGGCGGTGCGGACCGGCCTCCGGCGCGCGGAGCGGGCCTATGGGATCCGGACCGGCACCATCATTTGCGGCATCCGCCATCTGAGCCCGCGGCTCTCGGTGCGGCTGGCGGAGGTCGCGGTGTCGTACAAAGGGCGCGGCGTGGTGGGCTTCGACCTGGCGGGCGCGGAGAAGGATTACCCGGCCAAGGAGCATCGCCGCGCGTTCAACCAGGTGCAGAAGCATCACGTGAACGTCACGGTCCACGCGGGGGAGGCCTTCGGCGCGGCGAGCATCGAGCAGGCGCTCCGCTACTGCGGCGCCCACCGGATCGGGCACGGCACGCGCCTCAAGGAAGACCGGGAGGTGTTCGCCTACGTGCGCGACCACCGGATCCCGCTCGAGATGTGCCTCACGTCGAACGTCCAGACCGGAGCCGTCAAGAAGATGGCCTCCCACCCGTTCCGCGACTACCTGAAGGCGGGGCTCCGGGTCACGGTGAACACCGACAACCGGCTCGTCTCCTCGACCACGATGACCGCCGAGCTGGAGCGGGCGGTCACGGCGTTCCGGCTCCGGCCCGCCGACGTCCGCTATATCCTGCTCAATGGATTTAAATCCGCCTTTCTGCCGTATGAAGAGAAGGGCGAGCTGCTCCGCGCCGCGCTCGCCGAGATGGACCTCCTCCTGGAGGAGGTGCGCACGATCGAGGGCGAACCCTCGCGCGACCTTTTGTAGGAACTCGCATCCAATAGAACCGAGCGAAGTCCGCTCCCGGCCGTGCTCCTTGAACGGCCGGTCGGGGAAGCGTAAAATGTTCCGCGTGAGGTACCTGCGATGAGCCAGATGGGTCGGGCGACGCCGATGAACTCGCTGGCCGGGCGGTTGAGCCCGGTCCCGATCCTCCAGGTTGCCACGGGGTTCTGGGCGAGCCAGGCTCTGTTGACGGCCGTGGAGCTTCGCGTGTTCACGTCCCTTTTCGGCGGCGCCAAGGCGTCCGCCGAGCTGGCCACGGAGCTGGGAGTGGACGCGGCCGCGCTCGAGGCGCTTCTGGACGCCAACTGCGCGCTGGGCTTCCTGCAGCGCCACGGCGAGCGCTACCGGAACAGCGAGGTGTCGAACGCGTTCCTGGTGGAGGGCTCTCCCGGCTCGTACGTGGACCTTGTCCGCTTCATGCGCGATCCGCTCTTCGGCGTCTGGCAGTCGCTGCGCGACACCGTCCGAAACGGCGAGTCGCCCATTCCCGCCGGGGAGATGGACGCGACCGAGGTGGCGCTGGCGCGCGCCTTCCACAACGGCGCCTACGCCACCACGATGCGCGTGGCCGAGATCCTCGACCTCGAGTTCAGCGGCTACTCGCGGATGATCGAGCTGGGCGGACACAGCGGCGCCGGCTCGCTCTGTCTCGCGCGGCGCTATCCGCAGCTCGAGGCCACGATCCTCGACCGTCCTCCCTTCCAGCCTCTCGCCGAGGAGTTCATCCAGGCGTCGAAGCTGGAAGACCGCGTGCGCTTTCAGCCCGGAAACCCGGACGAGGGAAGCCCCGGCGCCGGGGCGGACCTGGTGCTCTTGCCGCACGTGCTTTCCCGGCGGAGCCGCGCGGCGATCCCCGACATCCTGGTCGGGGTGCGCGAGTCGCTCCGCCCGGGCGGCGCGCTGATCGTGACCGAGTTCCTTCTCGAAGACTCCAAGGACGAGCCGCGCGAAGCGGCCCTCTTCCGCCTGAACGTGGTTGCCAGCTACGGTCCGAAGAACGCGGGCTGCCTGACGCGCTCCGAGCTGTACGGACTCCTGCGCGACGCCGGCTTCACCAACGTCGACATGGTGGGCCTGCCGATGTTCGGGATCACGGCGATCACCGCGACGCGGGACTGACCGTGCGCATCGAGCGCTTCCCAGTCGGACCGCTCGACAACAATCTCTATCTGCTCACTTCCGATCAGGGGACCGACGCGATCGTCGTCGACCCTTCGCTGGAGAGCGCCGACGTCCTCCAGCAGGTCGCGGCGCGCGGCCTCACGGTCAAGCGCATCCTCCTCACGCACGCCCACGTGGACCACATTCTCATGGTGAAGCCGTTCGTGGACGAGACCGGCGCTCCCGTCTGGCTGCACGCGGACGACCGGTTGCTCTACGAGTTCGGCGGCCAGCAGGCGGAAGGTCTGGGGCTCCCCTGGCCCGGATCCACGCCCGTCGATCACTGGATGACGGAGGGCGAGGAGGTGGGGATCCCGGGCATCGAGGTCCGCGCCATCCACACGCCCGGGCACTCGCCCGGGAGCGTCACGTTCGTGACGCCGGCGGGGCTGGTCTCGGGCGACGTCCTCTTCCGCGAATCGGTCGGACGCGTGGATCTTCCCGGGGGCGACTGGGACACGCTCGTCCGCTCCATCCGCGGGCGGCTCTTTCCGTTTCCGCGCGAGACCATCGTCTATCCGGGGCACGGTCCCACCACCACCGTCGGCCACGAGATGAAGCTCAACCCGTTCGTGGGCGAGTCCGCTTTCGAGCGGGCCTAGGCGGGGCGACGGAAATCACCGCGGAGCCGGTCGCGCCGAGCGCCCTCGAGCGGCTGCTCACCCCGAGCGCCCTCTACCGCGACTTCCTGAACGACTTCGCGCGGGTGCGCTCGTTCTACCCGCGCGATTTTCGCGAACTCAACGAGTTGGTGGCCGCCGTCCGCGCGCGCTCCTACCCCGTGGCGCGGCGCGCCGCCGTCGCCACGATCCTCGCCCGCCAGGCCGAGCAGAACGGCGTGCTCGAGCCCTCGCGGGCGGCGCTCGCCGCGTTCGGGAGGGCCGACTCCGTGGCCGTGGTGGCGGGGCAGCAGCCGGGACTCTTCGGCGGCCCCCTGTACACCATGTACAAGATGCTGACCGCGGCGTCCCTCGCGCGGGAGATCGAAGCGGCGACGGGCGCGCCCGCCGTGCCCGTGTTCTGGATCGCCTCGGACGATCACGATTTCGACGAGGTCCGGACCACGTACATGAGCGAAGGGGCAGAAGAGCCCACGCCGCTCTCCTACCCCACCGAGGCGGCGCCGCGCGGCGTTTCCGCGGCGCGCATCACGTTTGGCCCCGCGGTCGAGGCGCTGGTCCGCTCCGCCGAGTCGCTGCTTCCTCCCTCGCCGTTCCGGGAGGCGGTCCTCGCGCAGCTCAAGGCGGCGTATGCGCCGGGGCGAGGGTTCGCCGAGGCCTTCGCGCGATTCCTCGCGCCGATCGCGGCGACGCAGGGCGTACTCCTCTTCGACGCCTCGGACCCCGAGGCCAAGACGGCCGCGCTCCCGATCTTCGAGCGGGAAGTCGCCCTGGGCGGGGGCAGCTCGGTGGCGGCGAAGGAGCGGGGCGAGGCGCTGGAGAAGGCGGGCTACCACGCGCAGATCGGGCGCGTGGGGAACGAGCTGAATCTCTTCTGGCACGGACGCGAGCGGGAGGCGGTGCGCGTCACGGACGCGGGCGCCTTCCGGCTGATGGCGAGCGGCCAGGAGCTGTCGGCCTCGAAGCTCCTCGCGCTGATCCGAAACCGCCCCGGGGACGTGAGCCCCGGAGTGCTCCTGCGCCCGATGATGCAGGACTATCTGTTCCCGACCGCCGCGTACGTCGGGGGGCCCTCGGAGGTCGCGTACTGGGCGCAGGTCTACGCGCTGCACCCGCTCTTCGATCTGGAGCCCCCGGCGGTGGCCCCGCGCGCGGGAGCGACGCTCCTCGAGCCCAAGGTGGCCCGCGTGCTCGACCGCTTCGGGCTCGACTGGACCGCGCTCGCCGGGGACGCCGAATCGGCCGTGCAGGCGGCGCTCCGGGCGCTCCTCCCCGAGGACTTCGGCACTCTTTTCGAGCGGGAGCGGCGCGAGATGGAAGCGGTGCTCACGCGCATCAAACAGGCGGTCACCACGTTTGATCCCTCGCTGGAAGCCGCGGTCACCACGGCCGGGCACCGGCTGGAGCGCGAGATCGAAGCTCTGGAGAAGAAGCTGATGCACGTCTGGAAGCGGCGCCAGGAGGAATCGGTGCAGCAGATCCGCCGCGCCCACGGGCACCTGTTTCCGCGGGGCGGGCTTCAAGAAAGGACCCTCTCGTTCCTGGGTCCCTACGCGCGCTACGGGCCGCCGCTGGTCGAGCGCCTGCGCGCCGCGCTGGGGAAGCCGGGGAGCCACGTCCTGATTCCGCTGGGGGTGACGGAGGAATGAAGATCGGGATCACCTGCTATCCGACGCACGGCGGCTCGGGCGTGGTCGCGACCGAGCTGGGGATGGAGCTGGCGAAGCGGGGCCACGTGGTGCACTTCATCTCCTACCAGGTTCCGTTCCGGCTGAAGCCCTACCAGGAGAACGTCTACTTCCACGAAGTGCAGATCACGACGTACCCGCTCTTCCAGTACCCGCCCTACACGCTCGCGCTCGCTGCGAAAATGGCCGAGGTGGCGGACGAGGCGGATCTGGACGTGCTCCACGCGCACTACGCGATCCCGCACGCGATCTGCGGCTATCTGGCGCGGCAGATCGCCAAGTCCGCCAAACTCCGAATGGTGACCACGCTCCATGGCACCGACATCACCCTGGTCGGGTCGGACCCGTCATTCCGCAGTCTCACGCGATTCGGGATCGACCAGAGCGATGGCGTCACCGCCGTCTCCGAGTTCCTGCGCCGAAAAACGGTGGACGTCTTTGGAACCAAGCGCCCGATCCACGTCATTCCCAACTTCGTGGACACGTCGCGCTACGCGCCGAAGTCGTCGGGCCACTGCCACCGCGACCGGTTCGCGAAGAGAGGGGAGCGCATCCTCGTGCACATCTCCAACTTCCGCCCGAGCAAGCGCGTCACCGACGTGGTGCGCGTCTTCGCCGCGGTGCGGCGCGAAGTGCCGAGCGTGCTCCTGATGGTGGGGGACGGGGTGGAGCGCACCCAGAGCCGCGACCTGGCGGTGGAGCTGGGCGTGGAGCGCTACGTGCGCTACCTCGGCCAGATGGACGCGGTCGAGGACGTCCTCGGATGCGGAGATCTCTTCCTCCTCACCAGCGAGAACGAGAGCTTCGGCCTGGCGGCGCTCGAGGCCATGTCGAGCGGGGTGCCGGTCATCGGCACGACGGCGGAGGGTTTGCCCGAGCTGATCCGCCCCGGCGAGACGGGCTACCTGCTCCCGGTTGGGGACGTGGAGGGGATGGCCCGGCGCGCGATCGAGGTCCTCAGCGATACGAAGAAGCACGAGTCGATGTCCGCCGCCTCCCGCCGCATCGCGGTCGAGAAATACGAAGCGAGTCGCATCGTCCCGATGTACGAGGATTTCTACTCGGAGACGATGGACATGCCGCCGAGCATGCCCGCCCACCTGGCGCCGCCCGAGGGGATGGCGTAGGGGGGCACCCGCTAGGGTGTGGGGCCAGGCACGTAGACGTCGAACGTCGAATCGGCCCTCGCTACCATGCCGCGCACCACGAACAGCTCCATGGACGGGACGGCGACCGAGAGGTCGTATTCCTTACCAGGCTCCAGAACCAGATCGAATTTCCCAGCCCCGTCGGTCAGATCGAACGCGCTCCGCAGATAGTAGTCGGCGAACATCGCCGCGGTTACGCCCGCGGATGGAATGACGCTGCTGTCGACGGACGACCGGACGAATCCGCTCCACCGCGTCCCGGCGAGACTTACGTCGAGACGGGTCGGTCCGGAGATGGTCACAAGCGGAGTGATTCGTGGCAGGATGAACCTGGCGCTGCTCGGCGGCGCTACCCGGACTCGATAGCTTCCCTCCGGCACCCAAAGTTCGTATTCCCCTCCACTGCCGGCTGGGGCAATCGGGTAGTAGTCCTTGGTCAGCGCATTGATCGCCGCCCCCTCGAGACCGGCACCGTCCGGACCAAAAATCGTACCGGTGAGCAGAGCTGCGTCGATCTGGAGGGCGAGGGTCGTATCAGCTGCGATCGGAATCGTTCGCGGGGAAGCCGGAGGGAACCGAGGATCCCACGAGTCGAGTGTGACCTGGTAGGTGGCAGCGCGCGGGACAAAAGCCGAGAAGACCCCATTCCGAAAGTGCAGATAAGCGCCGTCTCCACTCACTTCCTCGAAGAAGCGAACGGCTCCCGAGTCGAGCGGGGCTCCGGTCGGGGAGCGGACCGTGCCTTGAACCAGGATGCCCGTGTACCGGTAGTCGATCCGGGGAGAGCGCCGCGTGATCGACACTCTTTCCAGATAGACGTAGCGGAATCCTGAGCCGTTCGGGGTCTCCATCGAGACCCGGTACTCGCCCTCGGGAAGATCCATGGTGAAGGCGCCAGACGTGTCCGTGGTCGCATTTCCTTCACGCGAGCCGAACGGCCAACCGTACGCACGGACGAGGACTTCACGGACGCCGACCCCGTCCCGGTCCCGAACCGACCCCAACACATGGACAAGCGGATTTGGCTTTCCCGGCATCTGGTTCGAGCACGAAGCAGCCAACAACAGCAGGACCAGAACGCGCGCTGTTCCGCAGAGGCGGCGGGGCAGTTTCTGCTGCGCCTGAGTCACAGCTAGAAGGTCCTACCGATTCCAATGGAGGCAGTCCCGACCACGTCGGCGCCACGCTCGCCGGTCGAAATCCGAGATCCGGTCGGGGAATAGATGACCGGCTCGTAGTAGAAGTGATCGAGGCCCCCTTCGGCGAAGACCCTCCATCGTTCCGCGAATCTCCCTTCGGCGCCCAAACCGAAGACCATCGTTCCGACCCCCGCGTTGGGGGCATCACGGAACTGGAAGAGAAGCCCTCCGAGACCGCCGATCGCGTAGGGGCGCACCGTCCGGCCGCGGAGCAGATCGACCCGGGCGAGGGCGCGAAGCGCCATCACTTCAGCAGACCGAAAGCTTCCCCGGCGCCACGTCTTGCACTCGACGTAGTCGATGAAGAGGGAAAACCGGGACGTGCTCTCGAGGCCGAATCGGGCTCCGTAGCCCCACTCGCTTCGAAGATCCATCGCGTCGCTGAAGAAGCGCCACGAGCCGACCGCCGAGAGAACCGGGCGCCACTCCGTGGCCGATGCGGGCGGGGGTGTCGCGAGCGTGCCGGCGACGAGGAAAGCGAGTAGGAGCGCGGCCAGTCGCATCAAGGGACGGGGACGTTGGCGATGAGGTCGAATGTGGAGTCGCTTCCCGCGAACACGTTGGAGATAAGCCCGACGAATTCACCGGCCCGGATCATCCTGATTCCGTAAACCGCATTCTTCTGAACGATCAGGCGGAAGGCTCCGCCAGCGTCCGACTCGATGGAAGCGTACGAGTATCCGCCCGTGGTCCCAAAGGCGCCGACAGCAACCCCCGAGAGGAACGTTCTGGCGCCTCCTGTGAGTCCCACGTGGAACGGCCGCAGCGGGTAGTCGTCCGCGCGCGCGACCGATAGGGGGCACGCCGCGAGGGCGGTCGCGAAAAGAAGCGACGCTCGGCGCATCCAAAGGA
>JBKJXM010000039.1:0-3187 GCA_046716305.1 Candidatus Eiseniibacteriota bacterium | reverse complement strand
TACGATATCTTGTTTGCTCGCTGGCAAGAGCTTCCGGAGGCTATTTGAGCTTCATCGCCACGCCGCTCCATCTGTTCCGACCCATTTTCACCGCTCTCCTGTGCGCGACCCTCTTCGCGGGGAATTTCCACGTCGCCGCTGCGGCAGACGCGCGCCGTCCGGAGTACGTGGAAGGGGAGATCCTGATCTCCTTCCAGCCCGATGCGCGTCCCGAGGACGTGCGGGCCATCCTTCGCGACCTGGACGCGAAGCCGATGCGGAAATTTCGCCGCACCAAGGCCGAGCGCCACAAGATCGCGAAGCCGGTCCCCGATGCGGTCGCCAAGTACAAGAACCACCCCGCCGTGCGCTTCATCGAGCCGAATTACATCCTCCGCGCCAGCGCCGTGCCCAATGACGCGTCGTTTCCGCTCCAGTGGTCGCTCCAGAACACCGGCCAGCAGAACGGGACGCCCGGCTCCGACATCCACGTGGTCCCGGCCTGGCACCAGACGACCGGCTCGTCCTCGGTGGTGATCGCGATCATCGATACGGGGATGGACATGGCGCACCCGGACCTGGCGGCCAATCTCTACACCAACCCCGGCGAAGTGCCCGGCAACGGGCAGGATGACGACGGGAACGGGCTCGTGGACGACGTTCACGGGTTCGACTTCGCGAATTTCGACGGGGACCCCACCGACGACAACGGCCACGGCACGCACGTGGCCGGCACGATCGGCGCGGTGGGGAACAACGCGATCGGAATCGCGGGCGTCGCCTGGCGCGTGCAGCTTCTGCCGCTCAAGTTCCTGGACGGGAGCGGCAGCGGGACCACGAGCGACGCAGTGGACGCCATCGACTACGCGGTGGAAGCGGGTGCGACCGCGATCAACGCCTCGTGGGGGGGCCCTCAGGAGGCGCTGTCCCTGCGCTTCGCCATCGCGGGCGCGAACGACGCCGGCGTTCTCTTCGTCGCGGCGGCGGGGAACACCGCCAGCAACAACGACGCCTTCCCCAATTTCCCCTCTGGCTTCGAACTCCCCAACGTCATCTCCGTGGGCTCCTCCGCCCGCTCGGACGAGCGCTCCGGCTTCTCCAACTACGGCCCTACCTCGGTCGACCTCTTCGCTCCCGGCACCCAGATTCTGAGCACGCTGCCGAACAAGGCGTACGGACTCGCCAGCGGCACGTCCATGGCGACGCCGCACGTGGTCGGTGCCCTCGCCCTGCTCAAATCGCGATTTCCGACCATGCGCGCGCCCACGATGAAAGCGATCACGCTGGCGGCGACCGATCGCGTCGCCGCGCTCGCGGGGCTCTCCGTGACCGGGGGGCGCCTGAACGTGGTGCGCATGCTCGAGGGCGTCGACTCCATCGCCCCCGCTCGGGTCGCGGACCTGTCCGGGATTCTGGCTTCCTCAGACCGCATCACGGTGCGGTGGACGGCGACGGGAGACGACGGTACGACCGGGATCGCGACTATCTACGATCTCCGGGTCTCCACGACGCCCATCGACGCGGCCAACTTCGCCGCGGCGCCGCGCGTCCCCGGCGTGGCTTTCCCCCGCGCCGCGGGCACCCGGGAGGAGGCGGCCATCCGCACCCTGACCCCGCTGACCGACTACTACGTCGCGCTCATGGTGCTCGACGAGTTTGGAAACATTTCGCCGCTCTCCAATGTGATCCAGGTTCGGACCACCGCACCGCCGGTCGCAGCCGTCCAGCCGCAGGCGCTCGCGCAGGAGCTGCGCACCGGGGAGCGCGCCGCGCTCCCGCTGGACGTGCGGAACGACGGCGCCGGAGTCCTCGATTTCACCGCGCGCGTGCTCGGCTCCGGAGGCGGCCCCGCGCCGTCCTGGATCTCCATCGCTCCCTCCGGCGGGAGCTCGGCGGCCGGCGGGCACGCGATCGAAACGGTCACGCTTTCCGCGGCCGGGTTGCGCGGTGGGGACTACACCGCCCTCGCGCGCTTCTCGACCAACGACCCCACGCACCCGACCCTCGACGTGCCGGTCGCTCTCCACGTCATCTCGGCCCCGGACATCGACGTCTTCCCGGTGCCGATCACGTTCGGTCCGGTGGCGATCGGTGGCACGGACATTCAGTCGCTGCTCGTGACCAACGCGGGCTTCGCCGATCTCCACGTCACGCGCATCTTCATGGAGGGGGCCGACTACAGCGTGGACGACACGCCGTTCGATCTCCCGCCGGGAGCGGCCACCGAGATCTACGTGTCGGTCACCCCGACGACCGGCGGGGCCGTCCTGGGGACCCTGACGATCGAGTGCGACGACCCCGACGAGCCCGCGCTCCGGATCCCCGTGGGCGCGAGCGGCATCGTACCCGCCGCGATCACCGTGGCGCCGAACCGCGAGTCGGCCTCGCTCCACACGGGGCAGACCGCCGAGAGGCGATTCACGATCGGAAACACGGGAGGGAGCACGCTGTCATGGACGGTCCGCGTCCGCGCCGCCGGCGCGCTCGCGTTCGATTCCACCGGCGCCCAGGTGGAGGAGGGGGTCGCCGCGCCTCCGGCCCTCCCCGATAGCGGGAACGTCGGGGCTTCGCGAGCCGAAGCCTCGCAGACCGCCGACCTCTCCGACGTTCGGATCCTCTTCGACTCCCACCGCGGCGCCTCCTCGGGGGCCTGGTCGGGTTTCATCAGCTCGCTCGTCTCCCGCGGGGCTCTCTTCGCGCTGAACACCCAGCGAATCACGGCCAGTGTCCTGGATGAGGCCGACGTCTACTGGATCTCGGACGGCTCCGGCCCAATCACCGCCGCCGAGAGAAGCGCGCTCGCCGCGTGGGTCCGGGGCGGCGGCTCGCTCCTGATCGAGGGCGACGAGCTTCCGGCTCTTCCCGAATTCGACGCCTTATTCGACTCGCTCACCGTGCCGGTCAGCTACGTGCCGGGGCAGGGGATCACGGGCTCGACGACGCGCATCTTCCCCTACGAGATCACCCGGGGCGCCACGGCGGCGTGGTTCCCCAGCTCCACGGCGCGGCTTCATGTCGAAGGTCCGGCCGCGGCGGTCATCATCGAGGACGCCACGGGGAATCCCGGCATGGCCGCCTCGTTCGTGGGCCGCGGGCGGGTTCTGGCCGTGGCCGGACGGCTCTTAGCGGACGGCTCGGCCATTTTTACGGACAACCGAATCATCGCCACCCAGTAGCACGACTGGCTGGGCGGGGTCGCCTGGCTCGC
>JBKJXM010000038.1:0-4753 GCA_046716305.1 Candidatus Eiseniibacteriota bacterium | reverse complement strand
TGGCGCTGGTCGCGGTGCTGCTCCTGAACCGGCAGGAGGATTGGGTGCGCGCGCCGCGGCCGGTCGTGATCGGGGAGACGAAGGGCCGCGCGCCGGCGCGCGACAGCGCGCTCGCGAAGAGTCGCTCGCGCAAGGCCGCGGACGCGACGTCCCGAAAAGACCAGGCCGCTGAAGTGGACCAGGGGAAGAAAGTCGCGGCCCTCCAGCAGGCCAAGCCCACGGTCGGTGCCGCCGCGCCCCAGGTTGCCGCACCCGAGGATGCGGCGCGCCGAGAGTCCGCGACTCCCAGCGCCGAGACGGCGGACGAGCGCTTCAAGAGCGATGTGTCGTTGAAGTCGTCGCGGAGCAGCGCACCCTCCGACGCCAAGCTCGAAGCGCCCGCGGCCGCCATGACGAGGAGCGGCGAGGCCGGCCAGGTCCGCAGTCTGAACCCGGGGCAGGCGGAGCAGTCCCTCCCGTCCTACCGGGCTCCCAGCGAGGCGTACGCGAGCGTCATGCGCGAGCACGGGCTACCGGTCCTCTGGGATGAGAACGTCCCGCCCGAGGCGCTTCTCCGCGCGGAGCCCGACCTTCGGCGTGTCTACCAGACCCACAGGGCGGGGGCGGACTCGGCGCGCATCCGGCTGTATCTCGCCGAGGCGGAAAGGACGCGTCTGGGTGACTCGGTGGACTCAGCGGACATCCAGCGCATCGCGAACCACTACCGCCGCGCGATCGGCCTCGCCCGGGGTGATGCCGCGCTGGCCGCAGTGGCCCGCCGGCGCCTGGGAGAGCTGCTCATGACCCGACCCCCCGCCATGGATCAGCCGCCCACCACGCCGTAACGCGCGCTCAACTTGCCCCGGGGGCAAGTTGGTGTGCCTGGGTGGCACGCACGATCACCGGCCTCGGCCGCAGCTTCATCGGCCGACCTCGCAGCGCCCCTACTGAATCAGCCGCTTCTTCATCCGCTGTAGCGACCACGCCGCGAGACCCAGCGCCGCCACCGTGACGTAGGCGATGCTCCACGGGATCAGGGGATGTCCCATGTCCAGCACGGCGGAGCGCACCAGGAGCGACAGGTGGGTGAGCGGGAGGCACCAGGCCACCACGAGCGCCCACTGGGGAAGCACGTCGAGCGGGAAGAAGGTCCCCGCGAACGTGAACATCGGCAGGATGAACGCGAACATGGGCACGTTGAACTGCGAGATGGTCTTCACGGCCGAGGTCATGATCAGTCCGAACGCCGCGAAGAGGAGGCCCCCGAACGCCGCGATCGGGATCACCCACAGGCCGGTGGGCCACGCGACCAGCCCCAGGGCGGCGAGCACGCCGAGCATGATCACGCTCGCGATCATCGCCTTCGTCGTGCCCCAGAGCAGCTCGCCCAGGATGACGTCCTCCACCAGGAGCGGCGTGGCGAGGATCGCGTCGAAGGTCTTCTGGTAGTACATCCGGACGTACGACGAAAACGTGGTCTCGAAGAACGCCCAGAACATGATGGCGACCGCCAGCACCCCGGGCGCCATGAACGAGAGATAGGGCAGTGCGCGCCCCTCGTAGTGCACCTCGCGTACGAGCTGCCCCAGCCCCAGGCCGAATCCGAAGACGTAGAGGATCGGCTCGAGGAGGGGCGGCAGGAACTCCGTTTTCCAGACCGTGAAGTAGACGTCCGCGTCCCGCTGCCACACGCGGAGCGACCGGAAGGAGAGATTGCGGAGGATCTCGCGCATGCCGCTCAGTCCCGGAGCGCCCGGCCGGTGCGCTTCAGGAAGACGTCCTCCAGGGTCGCCCGCCGGAGGAGGCGCTCCTGACCGGGGAAGCGCGACTTCAAGACACGCTCGGCCTCCTCGTCGTCGGCCGGGTAGAAGTAGAGCCGGTCGCCCACCTCCTCCATGCGCCCGGGCAATTCCCGGAGGGCCGCGGCAAAGTCGGCGTCGTAGTTCCACGCCTCGATCACCGTGTGTCCCACCTCCTGGCGCACCAGATCCTCCGGGGTCCCTTCGAGAAGGATCCGCCCCTCGTCCATGATGATCACCCGGTCGCAGAGCTGCGCCGCCTCTTCCATGTAGTGCGTCGTCAGGAGGACGGTGACCCCGGTGGAGCGAAGCGCGCGGACGCGCGTCCAGATGGCGTGCCGCGCCTGCGGGTCGAGCCCGGTCGTCGGCTCGTCCAGGAGAAGCACGCGCGGCTCGTTCAGGAGCGCGCGCGCCAGGATCAGCCGCCGCTTCATCCCGCCCGAGAGCGCGGCCACGGTGGACTTGGCCTTGTCCGACAGGGCCATCATCTCCAAGAGCGGCAGGGCGCGGCGTTTGACCTCGGCTCCCGGAATCCCGAAGTAGCGGCCGTAGACGAGCAGATTTTTGAGCACGTCGAAGTCGGGGTCGAGGTTGTCCTCCTGCGGACAGATTCCGAGCATCCGCTTCACGTCCCGAGGGCGCTCCCGCACGTCGACGCCGAAGACCTGGGCGGTGCCGGAGGTGGGCGGGAGGAAACAGGAGATCATGCGCACGGTGGTGGTCTTCCCGGCGCCGTTGGGGCCGAGGAACCCGACGACCTCGCCGGGGCGAACCGTGAAGGAGACGCCGCGCACAGCGTCGGTCGTCGCGTAGCTCTTCACGAGATCGCGCGCGACGATGGCGTGCTCGTGTCCGTTCGTGCTCATGGGGGCGACTACTCTACCAGAAGGGGCGGGCCGGGCTTTGACGCAGGGCGGTCAGCCCGCGACGAGCAGGCTGGTCAGGTACATCGCGACGAATCCGGCGAGGACGCCGGCCACGTTTACCGGCCGGGCCAGGGCCTCCAGCACCGGCTCCCCGCGCACCGAGCGGGAGGAGGCGAGCACCCAGATAACCTGGAGGATGGCGCCGGCTCCGAACCCCAGGAAGAGGAGCGACAGCGGATCGGAGTAGGTGAACGCGCCGGTCCAGGTGCCGAAGATGGTCGGCACACCGCCGACCAACCCCAGGAGAACCAGGTCGCGCACGGAGGCCTTCTTATCGATGAGGGGCGAGAGGATTGCCAGCCCCTCCGTCGTGTTGTGCAGCATGAACCCGACGATCAGGAACGAGCCGAGGGCCGCTTCGCCCAGCGTGTAGGCGGCCCCGATCGCGAGCCCCTCGCCCAGGTTGTGGAGGCCAATCCCGATCGCGATGAGGAGGGCCAGCCCCATCCCGCGCGCGCCGCCGCTCCCGCCCAGCGCGCGGCTCACCGCCGTGAGCGCGAAGAACGCGCCGATCACGCCGAGCGCGACGAGCAGCGCCCCGTTCATCACCTCGGGGACCCGATCGAGGATCTCGGTCGTCTCGCTCAGCGTGTCGAACGCGAGGAACGCGAGGAGCCCCATCGTGAACGAAAGCCAGAAGTCGAGCCACGTGCGCGGCACCGCGCGCAGGAAGGGGAGCCAGAGCAGCCCCAGGAGCACCGGGACGACGCCGACGTAGATCCCCAGGAGAGCGAAGACGGCGAGCGAGCGCGCCGTCGGCGTCGGGGTCGCGGTGGCCGCCTCGACCTCCCGCGTGTGGCGGAGGCCGGTGCCGCTGACCACGGCCAGCCGGTAGGGCTCGCTCTCGAGCCAGTCGAACGGGATGGAGAGGGTCGCCGATCCCAGGCGGTCAAGCCGGCGGCCGGGGGCGATGGAGAAGTCCCAGATCGCCTCGTTCACGAAGACCTGGCCGATGCTCAGGGGACCGGGCCCCACGTTCCGCACGTGCAGGACGATCTCCTGGGGCCGGAAGACGATCCGCTCGATCGCGAGCTTCTCGATGGGAGGCACCGAGAGCCCCAGTTGAGAGCCGCCGCCCGTGAGGAACCACGCCGCCATCGCGGCGACCACGACGAGGGGAAGGAGCCCGAACAGGACGACGCGCGCGGAGAGGCCCTTCACGGCTTCACCTCGAACTGACCCAGCCACCCCAGCTCCGAGAATTCGCTCTGGTGGGCATGGAAGAGGAATCGGCCGGGACTCTTGTAGGTGAACTCGATGACGGCCCGCTCCCCCTGGCCCATGGTGACCACGTCGGTGTAGACGCTGGGAGTGAGCGACGTGCCGGTGGGGTAGACGTCGAAGAAGTTGGCGTGCGTGTGCATCGAGTTGACCAGGTCGAACTCGGTCATGTTGACGAGATACACGCGCTGCAGCTCGCCCGCCTTCACGGGAATCGGATAGTCGCGAAAGAACACGTTGGCGTAGCCGTTCACCGTGTAGAACTCGTTGTCTTCTCCGTTCATGTCCGTGTCGTAGCCGTTCATGAGCATGACCATCTCGCGCGCCTTGGGCCGCGGCTTCGGCGGATCCACCAGAAAGACCCCGTAGAGGCCCCGCGCGATGTGCATCTTCACCGGCACCGTATGGCAGTGGTAGAGGTGGAGGCCGAACGGCTCGGCGGTGAAGCCATAGTCGTACGTTTCCCCGGGCGAGACCTGCTCGAAGACGCCGTCCATATCGGCTGCGTGGATGCCGTGGAAGTGCATCGAGTGGGGCGTCGTGCCGCGATTGGTGAAGTGGACCAGGACCGAGTCCCCCTCGGTGCAGCGAAGCGTGGGTCCCGGCACCGCGCCGTTGAAGGTCCACGCCGGGAAACGCACGCCCGGCGCCACCTCGATCTCGACGTGCTTGGCCTCGATCCAGTACTCGCGAAGCGTGCGGCCGTCCGCGAGCTGTCTGGTGCGCCCGCCGTCGAACGAGGTGAGCATCCGGACCGCGTGGACCCGCGCGGCCTGGGCCAGGGAGTCGCCCCCGGCCGCCGAGCCCGTGGCGTCGCCTCCGCCACAG
>JBKJXM010000037.1:0-3420 GCA_046716305.1 Candidatus Eiseniibacteriota bacterium | reverse complement strand
AACAGGGGCGGCGTGAACGCCGGCAGGTAACGGGCGAGCGACCTCAAAATGCCACGCACCCGCGGCGGATTGATGCCGGGAGACCGCGAGCCCAGCTCCATTGTGCCGCCGACGCGAAGGGCGTTTCCCATCGGCGTGACCGCGACGCGTGCCTCCTGAAGGAGCAGCGATCGCCGCGGCAGCTCGGGAGGGGACGCGAGCGTCAGGCTGTAACCCTTCCCCGGCTCGAGAGAGAGCCGCACGTCCAGCTTCCGGAGCAGCGCTCCCGACCACGCGCCCGCGGCTACCACGAACTCGTCCGCAGGAAATTCCGCGCCGTCGGTCCGCGCCGCGCTCACGCGGCGCCCGGAGGTGTGCCATCCCGTCACCGCCGCGTTCCAGACGAGCGCGCCGCCGCGCTCGCGGATCAGCCGGGTCAGCGCCGCGCAGAACCGGTAGGGCGTCACGTGCGCGTCGAGCGGATAGTGCACGCCGCCCACCACGTCCGCGGTGAGGCCGGGCTCGAGGGCCAGGACCCCCTTCTGATCCAGGACGGCAGCCGGCATGCCAAGCGCCTCGGCCCGCGCGGCGTGGCGCGTCTCCTCGGCGAGCGCAGCGCGCGACTGGAAGAGGAGCAATAGCCCCTCCCGCGTGAGCTGAAATTCGTTGGCGGTGGCGCCGGCCAGATCCTCGAACAGGGACCGGCTCGCGAGGTTCAGATCCCGCAACAGCGGCCCCGCCCGGTGGGCGCGCGCCGGGCTTGAGGCGAGCCAGAATCGAAGGGCCCAGGCGATGAATGCCGGGTCGGGACGGATCCGGACGTAGAAGGGGCTCTCGGGGTCGCCGAGCCAGCGGAGCGCCTTCGCGATCACGCCGGGCGCCGCCAAGGGGATGAAGTGGCTCGGGGAGATGAAACCGGCGTTTCCGAGGGAGCAGCAGTCGTGGTCGGGCGAGCCGCTCTCGAGGAGCGTGACGGCATGCCCTTTCGCCAGCGCATAGTACGCGGAAGCCAGACCGGAGACGCCGCCTCCCACGATGACCACGTTTTTCCGAGCCAGCCCGTCCTCCGATTCCTTCGGCCGCGCTCCGCGGAGCCGCCGAATCTAGCACAGCCGCCCGCAAAACCTCTTGGCACCCTCCCCGGCTCCGGGTACGGTTTCGCGGTGACGGACTGCATCTTCTGCCGCATCGCGAGCGGCGAGATCCCTTCGCGCCTGGTCGCCGAGTCGAAGGAGGTCCTCGCCTTCCACGACCTGCATCCGCAGGCGCCCACGCACATCCTGCTCATTCCGCGCCGCCACGTCGCCGCGTCCGCCGCGGAGCTCACGTCCGCGAATGCGCCGCTCCTCGCGGAAATCTTCACGCTCGCGGCTCGCGTCGCCGCCCAGGAAGGGCTGGCCTCGGGATGGCGCCTGGTGACCAACGTGGGCCCCGATGCGGGACAGTCGGTCTTCCACCTGCACTTCCACCTGCTTGGGGGCGCCCCTCTGGGGCGGTTCGGCACATGAGACGACGTCGATTCGTCAAGCTCCTGGCCGCGAGCGCGGCCGCGATTCTCGCCCAGCCCATCGAGAAGACCCTTGCCGCACCCGCGGCGCGCGCGGGTGCCTCCGCCGCACCCGCCCATGCCGTCCCGCCGGCGCTCCGGAAGGAGATCGCCGCCCAGAAGAAGTCGGTGGCGGACACGCTGCGGGTCGTCCGTTCGTACCGGCTTCCGGCGGGGAGCGCCCCCGCGTCCGTCTTCCGCGCCGAGCGGCGGAGCACTCCGCGTGGCCGCTGACGACGGCGATCTGTGCTACCGCACCGTCGGTGACCTCGCCGAAAAGATCCGGAAGCGGAAGCTCTCTCCTGTCGAGCTGACGCAGGCGTACCTCGATCGGATTCGCCGCCACGCCGGCGCGCTGAACGCCTTCGTCACCGTGACCGACGACTTGGCCCTCGCGGAAGCGCGAGCCGCCGAGAGCGAGATCACGCATGGGCGCTACCGCGGTCCCCTGCACGGCATCCCGTACGGAGCGAAGGACCTGCTCGCCACCGCGGGGATCAGGACCACGTGGGGGGCCGCTCCCACGCGCGACCAGATGTTCGACCGGGACGCGACCGTGATCGGCCGCCTCCGGGAGGCGGGCGCGGTGCTCCTGGGCAAGCTCGCGATGGTCGAGTTCGCGGGATGTCTCGGCTACCGATTCGCCGATGCGTCCCTCACCGGTCCCGGGCGGAATCCCTGGAACACGGATCGGTGGACCGGCGGGTCCTCGTCCGGCTCGGGCGCGGCCGTCGCAGCCGGACTGGTCGGATTCGCGATCGGCACCGAGACCTGGGGGTCGATTCTCTGCCCGTCGGCATTCTGCGGCGTGACGGGCCTCCGCCCCACGTACGGGCGCGTGAGCCGCGCCGGCGGGATGGTGGGGTCGTACACGCTCGACAAGATCGGTCCGATCGGAAGGAGCGCCGGTGACTGCCGACTCGTGCTCGACGCCATCGCCGGTCCGGATCCCGACGATCCCAGCGCGGCCGACGAGCCGCTGAAGCTGGAGCAGCGGCGGCCCGACATGCGCCGGCTGCGCGGCGCCCTGATTCGACTCGACTTCGCGAAGACGCCCGGGGCCGAGCCCGAGGTGGGGATCGCCTTCGATCGGGCGGTCGAGGAGCTACGCGACGCGGGACTCCGGCTGGAGGACGCCATCCTTCCCGAATTCCCCGCCGCCGAAGTGGCCACGACCGTGCTCTACGCCGAGGCCATCTCCACGTTCGAGAATTTTTTCGACAGCGGCGGCGTCCGGAAGCTCAAAGACCCGTACGCGCCCTACCAGCGGGACGTCACCGCCGCGCTGACGGGCGCGGATTACGTCAAGGCCACGCGCATGCGAAAGGTGCTGCAGGAGGAGATGAACGGCTTCTACGGCAAGTACGACGTGATCGTGACGCCCAACTTTCTCTCGGTCGCGCCGCCTGTCTCGGAAGATCTGGTCAAGACGCTGCCCTACCCCGATCCGGTGGGCGCCGTGGGAAACGCCTGCGGCCTGCCGTCCATCGCCCTCCCCTGCGGCTTCGGGCGAAGCCACATGCCGGCGGGATTTCAGATCATGGGAGCGGCGTTCGAGGAGGGGCTGCTGCTGGATTTAGGGGAGGCGTATCAGGAGCGTACTCGTTTTCATGAGGAGCGGCCGCCCGGGTTTGCGTAAGTTGGTGGGAGGAACGCCCGCGACTCAACCCCGCCCGGAAGACATGAACAACATGAACTCCCGCCTCAGCCACTCCGGGGGAAATGCCGCGATCAGGGCCATGACGCCGATCGTGACAAGCACCGCCAGGACGCCCGCCCTGCCCCGACTCCTAGCCTTCTTGCGCACGGCCAACTCGTGGAACCGCCATAGGAGCTCGGCCTTCTCCTCGGGGGTGAGGGGCCGGCCAAGCATCAGCTTCTGGACGACCTTGGGG
>JBKJXM010000036.1:0-8436 GCA_046716305.1 Candidatus Eiseniibacteriota bacterium | reverse complement strand
CTTCGTAGCCGAGGCCCTCGTATTCGCGGAGCACGACGACTTCCCGGAGCGGCTCACGCAGACGTCCGAGCGCCTCGCGCACCAGTCGCGCCCGCTCTGCCGCAATCGCGTCGCTCTCCGGATCGCGCGTCTCGGACGGCAGCCGCTCCGCCAGTCCCGGCGTGCCTTCCAGGGACGAGGATGCGCTTCCCAGGCGGAAGCCGCCGGAGCGCCACAGGTCGCGGCAGACGTTGGTCGCGATCGCCATCACCCACGGGCCCGGGTCTCGCCCCGGATCAAGCTGGTGCGCGCCCCGGTGGATTTTCAGGAACACGTCCTGCGCCGCGTCCTGCGCCGCCGTCGTGTCGCCGAGGAGGCGCTTCAGGAGGGAGAAGACGCGGTCGAAGTACGCCTCGAAGAACGCTTCGAGCGCCCGAGGATCGCGGCGGCGAACCCCCCCGAGATCGAGCCCGCCTGGAGGGTCCGCCTCGTATACGGATGTACCGCGATTCTGTCCCGGGTCTCGGGAGGAAGGGTCCACGAGGGCTACCCTAGCATAGGGACGGCGCCCGCCCAGCCCTCGCCCCCGGCGCCGCCCCCGGCAACCCCGGCTTGACCCCGCGCCCCTGCGCGGGCGACCATGGGGGCAATGGCTTCTCCCTCAAGGGTTTCGTTCCCAATCCAGTGCGCGGGCATGGACGTCGGCTCGAATGCCTTGCGGCTCATTATCGCGGAGTTCAAAAGCCCCACCCGCTACAAGGTGGTCGAGCGGGTCCGCATGCCGGTCCGCCTGGGGGCCTCGGTCTTCAAGACCAACCGGATCGATCCGGAGACCATGGACGCGGCCCTGGTGGCCTTCCGCTCCTTTCGGAAGACGATGGAGGAGCACGACGTGGTCGTGCACCGGGCGGTGGCGACCAGCGCCACTCGCGAGGCCAAGAACCGGTCGGCCTTTCTGGAGCGCGTCCGGGCCGAGACCGGGATCGATCTGGAGCTGATCAAGGGAACCGAAGAGGCCCGATTGGTGGCGTTGGGCGTCCGAAGCAAGCTCTCGCTGGATCGTGGGCTCTCGATGATCCTGGACGTGGGGGGCGGGTCCAGCGAGATCGCCCTCGTGGAGCACGGCGAGATCCTGGTCGTCGAGTCGCACGACGTGGGGACCGTCCGGCTGCTCCAGCGCTCCGGCACCGGTCCGCCCGCGAAGCAGCTCAAGCTGATCCACGACATCCTCAAATCCTCGCGCTTTCCCATCCTGGATTATCTCAAGCGCCGGAAGCTGGCGCGCCTGATCGGGACGGGCGGGAACATCGAAACACTCGCGACGCTGAACGGCACAGGAGCCGGCTCCAGGAGCACCCGGAGTGGCGGGAAGAACGACGACCGTCCCGCCGCGCGCCTCTCGGTGAGCCGCCTCCGGCTGCTCCTCAACCGCCTGGCCAAGCTCACCGCCGAGCAGCGCGTCGAGCGCTACGACCTTCGCCCCGACCGCGCGGACGTCATCGTCCCCGCGGGCGCCATCTTCGAGCACGTCGCGATGCGCGTGCGCGCGCGCGACCTATGGGTGCCGTTCACGGGGTTGGTGGACGGCGTGCTGATCGACGTGGCGCGCACGGCCGGCGCCGAGGGGATGAAGCAGCTCGAGGTAAGCCAGACGCGGAACGCGGCGATGGCGCTCCTCCGAAAGTACGAGGCAGACCAGAGACACGCCGAGCACGTGAGCGATCTGTCGCTGTCGCTCTTCGACCAGCTCAAGTCGCTCCACAAGCTGGGGAAGCGGGACCGGCTGCTGTTGGAGCTGGGCGCCCTGCTCCACGAGGTGGGCAACTTCATCGGGCAGCCGGGACACCACCGCCACGCCTTCTACATCATCTCCGAAACGCCGCTGCTCGGGCTCACCGACGAGGAGCTTCTCGTCGTGGCCAACCTGGCCCGCTATCACCGGAAGGCGAAGCCCGATCCCGACCACGAGTGCTACGCCGCGCTCTCGGACGAGGACCAGGAGCGCGTCCGCTCGCTGGCCGCGATCCTCCGCGTGGCCGATGCGCTGGACCATGACCACAAGCACAAGGTGCTGAGCGTGAAGGCGAAACCGCGCGACTCGAAGCTTCGACTCAAAGTGCGCGCACGGGGCGACGTGACGCTGGACGAGTGGTCGCTGGAAAACAAGGGAGACCTGTTCCAGGAGGAGTTCGGCTTGGAGCCGGTGGTGGACGTTGGTTGAGCGCGCGCCCGTGACCCCCGCGCCGCTCCCGGCGCCCAGCCCCGCGGCGGCCCCGGCGGCGGCCCCCGCAAACACCGCGGCGCCTCTTTCCACGGAGCAGCGTCCCCCCATCCTCTCCGTCATCGACGTCGGCGCGAGCGGCATCCGCATGGTGATCGCGGAGCTCTGCCCCGACGGTTCGGTGCGCACGCAGGAAGAGCTGGAGCGCCCGATCGCACTGGGCCGGGAAACGTTCCAGACGGGGAGCCTCTCCGCGTCGAGCATCCGGAAGGCGGTGAACGTGCTCCGGCAGTTCCGCGCGGTCATGGACACCTACGGCGTGCAGCACACGCGCGCGGTGGCAACGAGCGCGGTGCGCAATGCCCTGAACCGCGACACCTTCGTGGACCGGGTCTTCCTCGCGACCGGGATCGAGCTGGAGGTGATCGAGGGCTCGCAGGAAAGCCTGCTCACCTTCGCCGCGGTGCAGCGCGTGCTGGCCGAGCATCCCGAATACCGCGAGGGGGAGGCGCTCCTCTTCTCCCTGGGCGGAGGCGCGACCGAATGGGCACTGGTCCGGGACGGGCAGGTGGCGGCGTCGGTCACCCACGACATGGGGACCCTTCGGATGCGCGAGCTGTTGCGCGCGAGCACCGCCGACCGCCGCGCGCGGACCCGAATTCTCCAGCACAACGCGCGCGAGATGATGAGCGTGGTGCGGCGCGCGCTCCCATTCGAGAAGGTCTCCCACCTCGTCGCGGTCGGCACCGAGGCCCGCTTCGCCGCACGCGTGTTGTCGGCAACCGCCCCAGGAGGCGCCGCGGGCAGCGCCCCGAGCACCTCACCGGGCGGCGACGACCTCACCGCGATCTCGGCCAAGGACTTGAAAAAATTGGCCGACCAGATCCTCCCGCTCACCCCCGAGCAGATCTCGGCGGCGTACTCGATCCCGCCGAACGAAACCGAGTCCCTGGCCCCCGCGCTCCTCGCCTACGCCGAGCTGACACGGCTGAACCAGGTGGAGCAGCTTCTGGTGGCGCGCTCGAGCATGCGCGAGGGGCTGGTGCTCCACATGGCCCGCTCCATCCGGAGCGGCAGCACCGTTCTCTTTCCCGACCAGACGATCGCCGCGGCCATCAACCTCGCTCGGAAGTACGAGGCGGACGAAAAGCACGGGATCCACACCGCCACGCTGGCCCGGGCGATCTATCAGGCCACGCGCCAGCAGCACCAGATGGGGGAGAAGGAGCAGCTGCTCCTGGAGGTCGCGTCGATCGTGCACGATATCGGCGAGTTCGTGGCCTCGCGCGGGCACCATCGCCACACGTACTACATCCTGGTGCACTCGGAGGTCTTCGGGCTCTCACAGATGGACCTGGAAGTGGTGGCGAACATCGCGCGCTATCACCGGCGCGGCGTGCCGCAGTCGGACCATCCCTCCTACGCCTCCCTGCCGCGCCCGGCGCGCCTCACGGTGAACCGCCTCTCGGCCATCCTTCGCGTCGCGGACGCGCTGGACAAGAGCCACAGCCAGCGCGTGCAGAACCCGAAAATCACGGTGGTCGGGGACGAGCTTCAGATCCGGATCGAGGGCGGCGAAGACATGGGCCTGGAGCGGATCGCGCTCGACTCGAAGGCGGGGCTCTTCGAGGAAGTGTTCGGGCTGAAGGCGGTGATCGTGGAGAGCCAAGTCGGCTAAACTGTAATCAATCATTTACATCTACCTTGATCCAGCGACGGTCTGGATCTCCCCTTGAAGTCGGGCACAATCCCTGATATCCTCTTCGGTTACCTGGAACTCCCAGCGCATCCGTTGAGGTGTGCCTTGCCGACCGTCGCGCCCCAGACAACTGCGCCTGCTTTCGCTTCCACGAAGTCTCCCGCTTTCATTCTATTAGCCGTTTTCGCCATCATCCCCACTCTCCTCTTCGCCGCTCCCGCAGCGGCGCAATACGTCTGGCTCGACGCGAACGGCGATGGCGTCACTTCGGACGCGGACGTCCTCGCCCCGTCCGGGACGACGACCCTGGACGTCTGGATGCGCACCGACCAGAACCGGGACGGCACCCCGGCGGTCTGCGCGAGCGGGGACGGCATTCTCAATCTGGCCGGCTATCAAATCGTGCTCGGCGCCACGAACGGCACCGTGACGTGGGGAAGCCTCACGAATCAGAGATCGGAGTTCCCGACGCCGTCGGGACCGGTTTCGAGCGGGTCCGAGCTGGCCGCGGGTTACTTCGGCAGCTCGCTCCCTCCCGGCGCCTACCGACTCGCTACCGTCCAGGTCTCGGTCGCGACAGGCACGCCCGCGATCGGATTCTCAGCGATCAGCGTGCTCGACCCCTCCTTCACGACTTCGTTCGGCTCCGTCTGCTCGGGGACCGATCTGGACGGCGTGATCAAGCTGGGCGTGGATTTCACCGATGCCCAGGGTGTCGCATACGGCGGCGCCGCGAACCATCCACCCGTCCTCGCGCCGATCGGTGATGTCACGATGGCGGAAGGGGAGGGCCTCGACGTGACGCTCTCGGCGACCGACTCGGACGGCGACCCGATCAGCCTCTCCCTTGTTTCCGGGCCGCCATGGGCGTCGGTCCTCGCGACCAGCGGCTCGGGCACCGTTACGGGCACGCTCCATCTGAGTCCCGGCTACAGCGACGCCGGAGACGCGTCGGTCACGGTCGCCGCGGACGACCCCTTTACGCGGGACCAGAAGAGCCTCACCGTCCACGTCGCGAATACGAACCGGCCTCCCGTCATCCTGCAGCCCGACAGCATGATGGTCGGCGAGGGTGGGCTTCTGAACGAGTCGCTCCGCGCGGACGACCCGGACGGCGAAGCCGCCACGTTCTTCCTGGTCTCGGGACCGGCGTTCGTCACGGTGAGCACGGTCTCTTCGGGGTTCGGCACCACCTTTGGGAACGTCCGCGTCACTCCCGGATACGCCGACGCTGGAATGGTCACGGTGAGCATCGGCGCCCGCGACAACGCCGGGGCGGCCGATTCGGTCACGTACACCTTGATGGTGCGGGAGATCGACCGCCCGCCCACGCTCACGCTTCCGGGACCGCTCAGCGGCATGGAGGGCGAGCCCGTCACGTTCGTGGCGAGCGGGACCGATCCCGACGGAGACATGGTGATGTTCTTCGCCGATGCGCTCCCGGCCGGCGCGCAGCTCGTGGACGCGATGAACGGCACCGCGACCTTCCTGTGGGTCCCCGGCTTCGACCAGGCGGGCACCTACACGATCACCATCACCGCGGACGACATGGTGGGCCAGACCCGCACGGGATCCGTCGACATCACCGTCGCCGACGTGACCGATCCCGTCGCCGTGGCGCGCCCGAAGGAGATGGTGTTGATCGAGGGTGACGTCCAGGACCAGGGCCTGCTCGGGTACGACGCCTCCGGCGACCCGCTCACGTTCGAGAAGGTCTCGGGTCCCTCCTACGTGACCGTGACGACCACCACTCCCGGAACGGGAACCGCGCAGGGGGAAGTGCATGTCGCGCCAGGCGCCGCGGACGCGGGCACGGCGACGGTCGTGATCGCGGCCACGGACGGCGCGAACCGGGATACCACTTCCTTCACGGTGACGGTCATCGATGCCGGTGACGCGCCGGGCGAGGCGCCCTTCGCGCCGCCGTTCCTGCACGTAGGCGCCGGCCTCACGCCGCACACGGTGACCGCCGCGGACATCAACAAGGACGGCATCCCCGATCTCGTGCTGGCCAACCTCGGCTCCAACACGCTCTCGATCCTGCCCGGCAGGGGCGGGCTCGAATTCGACATGCGGACGAACCTGACGACCTCGACGCGTCCGCACACGGTGATCCCGCGCGACCTGAACGGGGACGGGAACCTGGACCTCGCCGTATCGCAAATCGGAGCCAACTCCTTCGCGGTCTTCCTGGGCCGCGGCGACGGCACATTCGGGCCGCGGACCGACTTCCCGCTGCAGGGCTCGCCGGTCTTCATCGGCATCGGCGATTTCAACGAAGACGGCAAGCCCGATGTCGTCGCGTCGAACCAGACCCTCGGCTCGCTCGAGATCTCGATCGGGGCCGGGGACGGGACCTTCGGGGCGACCACTTCCTATCCGACGGGCGCCAACGCGCACGGTGTCGTGATCGCGGACTTCAATGGCGACGGCCACGCCGACGTGGCGGTGGCAGGATACACGGTCGGGGGCAACGTCTCCGTCCTGCTCGGGCGCGGGGACGGCACGTTCCAGACCAAGCGCGACTTCTCGACCAGCTTTCCGCATACGCTCGCGGCGGGCGACCTGGACCAGGACGGGGACGCGGACCTGGTGGTCTCCAACTTCGACACGGGGAGGATCACCATCGCGCTCGGAAACGGCGATGGCACCTTCGCGACCCTTCCCGAGATCCCGACCGGCAAGAACGCGCACGCCTCCGCCGTCGGGGACGTGAACGGGGACGGACGCGCCGACATCGTCGTGGCGAACCAGGGGGCCAACACGGTCTCCATGATCCTCGGAAAGGGTGGGGCTTCCTGGGCGCCCAAGATCGACTACCCGGTGGGCGCCGGGGCGCACTCGATCGCGATCGCGGACCTGGACGGCGACCACCTTCCGGAGGTCGTCTCCTCGAACATCTTCGGGAACACCGTCACGATCTTGAAGAACCGCGGGGTCGTGAGGCACGAGGCGCGCTTCTTCGCCGGCGGCGGGGGCCGCACGCTGCTCCTGCGGGCCGAAGGGCAGTGGACCCTCCACGTGGAATCGGCGGACGGCCTGTTCCGTCCCGAGGACATTGTCCCGGAGTCGGTCCAGCTCATGTCGCACGGCACCGGAACGGTCGATCACATCGCGGCCCTGCCGGCCCGTACCTCCGTCATCCAGGACTCCGACAAGAACGGAATCCCGGAGGCCGTGTTCGCGTTCGGCCGCGACGATCTGCGCGCCCTCTTCGCCAGCGTCGCGGGACGGAAGATGATCGACGTGACGCTGGAGGGGAGGCTCGTGGACGGGACGGCGTTCGAAGGGATGGCCACGATCGAGGTGGTGGGCATCGGTCCCCCCAAGAAGCCGATCGCCCGCGCGTTCGTCTTCCCGAATCCGCTCAATCCTGTCGGGACGATCTCGTTCGAGCTGTGGCGGCCCGAGCGGGTGACGCTCCACATCTACGACGTGCGGGGGCGGCTGGTGAAGCGGGAGTTCGAGTCGAAGCGGTTCGAAGCGGGGGTGCACCGCGTGCCGGTGCAGGCGACGGATCGGAGACCCCTCGCCTCGGGAGTCTATTTCTTCCGGATCACGACCCCGGACGGCTCCGCCTCGGGACGCTTCGCCGTCCTCCGATAGGCCGAGCAGCTCGCGCAGGGCCCGCCCCGCCGCTCCCGGCCGGGGGGCGCGCCGGACGACGCGGCGGACGAAGGTAGAGTTGGCGCTCCAGATTCGTCGCGTCCACCACCGCGACCACGCGATCCGCAGTCTCGCCGGGGGCGCGGCGGATCAGGGCGACCTCGGTCCCGGGCGTCAGGCCCAGCTCCATCAGCCTCCGCGCGAAATCCTCCTCGGCCAGGATCCCGCGCACTACCGCGCGTTGGCCCGGCGCGAGGAGCGCGAGCGTGCGCGCCGTCATGACCCCGCCTCCTCGCCGCCGGGAGCCGGGGCCGGGTCCGGCGCGTCGAGCGCATGGCGCAGGCAGTTGCCGTGGCAAACGGGGCAGCGCGCCGATTCGGTCCCGCTCTCGCAGCGGTTCTGGTAGTCGCGGAACTCGGAGCGGAACCGCTCCGCGGCGGGATCGTCCGACCGCAGAAACGCCGTCAGCCGGAGGAACCGCACCATCGATTCCGGGCTCACCAGATGCTCGATCATGCACGCGTCCTCCTCGGCGGTCGCGGGATCGAGGCCCAGGATCTCGCCGAAGAACTGCGTGAGCACGTCGCGGCTCCGCTCGGTGCGCGTCGCGAGGCGACGTCCTTCCGCCGTCAGCGCCACGTCGCCGTAGGGTTCGTGGATCGCGAGCCCGCGCGACGTGAGGGAGCGGAGCATCGACGTGACGCCTGCCTTGCTCACCCCCAGCTGCTCCGCGATGGCGCTCACCGACGTGCCCCCCGCGCGCGTGAGGGCCGCGATGGCCTGGAGGTAATGCGCCATCGAGTGGGTGAGCTCCTTTTCGTGAAATCGCTTCCAGGTTTCCATACGCGCGGCTCCGGTCCGGGACGAGGCTCCTAAATCAGCAGTTTAAGTGCGGTTAACATTCCGGGAAAAATGCCGTTCAGTCAACGAT
>JBKJXM010000035.1:0-10212 GCA_046716305.1 Candidatus Eiseniibacteriota bacterium | reverse complement strand
ACCTCGAAGATCCCCATCGGCCCGTTCCAGAAGACGGTCCTGGCATCAGCGAGCGCGGCGGTGATCGCTTCCAGGCTCTCCGGTCCGATGTCCACACCCATCCGGTCCGGGGGGATGGCCGTCACCGCCACGACGCGCCCTTCGTCCGACCCGCTCGCGTCCGCGGCGGCGCGGCAGTCCACCGGGAGCGCGATCTTTCTTCCTTCGGGCGAGGCGAGAAGCTCGGCGGCCAGCGGCACCTTCTCCTCCTCCACCAGCGAGCGCCCCGTGGCAATCCCCTTCGCTCTCAGGAACGTGAACATCATGCCGCCGCCGATCAGGAGGCGGTCCACGCGCGCCAGGAGATTCTTCACCACGTCGATCTTCCCCGAGATCTTGGCGCCGCCCAGGATGGCCACGTACGGGCGCTCGGCGTCGCCCAGGAGCTTCCCGAGGGCGGACAACTCCTTCTCCATCAGGAACCCGGCCGCGCGGTCCGCGAGGTAGGAGGTGATCCCGACGGTGGAAGCGTGCGCGCGATGCGCCGAGCCGAAGGCGTCGTTCACGTAGGCGTCGGCGAGGCGGGAAAGGGCGCGGCTGAACTCCGCGTCGTTCGCCTCCTCCCGCGGGTCAAATCGAAGGTTCTCGAGCAGGAGCGTCTCGCCGGGCTTCAGGGCCTTGGCTTTCGCCTCCGCGTCCGGACCCACGATCGTCTCGGCGAAACCCACCGGCGCCCGGAGGTATTTGCAGAGCGCCTCCCGCACCGGTTTCAGACTGAGCTTGGAGTCGCGCTTCCCCTTGGGTCGCCCGAGATGCGACGCGACCACCAGGCGGCCGCCCTTGTCCAGCAGGTAGCGGAGCGTGGGCAGGGACGCGACGATGCGCGAGTCGTCCGCCACCTCGCCGTCCGGCGAGAGGGGCACGTTGAAGTCCACGCGTACGAGGATGGCGCGGCCCGCGACCTCCAGCGCGCTCAAACGGCGGAGCGCCACGCTACCCGGTCACGACGAGCGGCCCAGGAGGAGGAGCGCGTCGACCATGCGGTTCGAGAATCCCCACTCGTTGTCGTACCAGGCGAACACCTTGACCATGCGATCCCCGAGCGCCATGGTGAGCGGCGCGTCGAAGATGGACGAGTGCGGGTTTCCGACCACGTCCTGCGACACGATCGGATCCTCGGTGTACTGGAGGATCCCCTTCAGCCGCCCGCCCGCCGCCGCCTTCACCGCCTGATTGACCGGAGCCGCCGCGGCCGCGCGCGAGGTCTCGACCGTCACGTCGATCAACGAGCCGCAGGCCACCGGCACGCGGATCGCCATGCCGTCCAGCTTCCCCTGGAGCGACGGAAGGACCAGGCCGATCGCCTTGGCCGCGCCGGTCGAGGTCGGGATCATCGACTGGGCAGCCCCGCGCGCGCGGCGGAGGTCTTTGTGCGGCGCGTCCAGGAGCCGCTGGTCGTTGGTGTAGGCGTGGACCGTGGTGACGAGGCCGCGCTCGATGCCGAACGCTTCGTCCAGGACCGAGAGCACCGGGGCGAGGCAGTTCGTCGTGCAGGACGCGATCGAGACCACGTGGTGCTTCGCCGGGTCGTAGGTGCGCTCGTTCACGCCCATGACGATCGTCGCGTCGGCGCCCTTCGACGGAGCGGAGACCAGGACCCGCTTCGCGCCCGCCGCGAGGTGGACGGCCGCCTTGTCCCGGTCGGTGAAGTGGCCGGTGCACTCCAGCACCACGTCGACCCCCAGCTCTTTCCACGGGAGCCCCTCGGGCTTGGTGTGGCAGAGCACGCGGATCGTCTTCTTCCCGACACAGAGCCCGCCGTCCGAGACCGTGAACTTCTCGGGCCACGGGCCGTGGATCGAGTCGTACGTCAGGAGGTGGGCGAGGGTCTGCGCGTCGGTGACGTCGTTCACCGCCACGAAATCGATCGACTCGTTCCGCTTGAGGGCGGCGCGGAGCACGAGACGTCCGATCCGCCCGAACCCGTTGATTCCGACGCGCACGATTCCTCCTAGCTGAAAAAGACGCGGGCCATCTCGTACAGATCGGGCCCGACGGTTTTGAGCGCCCCGACCGCCTCGGTCAGGGGAACGTCCACGATGCGGGTGCCGCGCAGGGAGACCATCCGGCCGAACCCCTTCGCGGCGACGAGGTCCACGGACGCGATCCCGAACCGCGAGGCGAGGACGCGGTCGAACGCGGTCGGCGAGCCGCCGCGCTGGATGTGCCCCAGGATCGTATACCTCGTCTCGAACCCCGTCTCCTCTTCCAGCCGTCCGGCCAGCGTGGCGCCGATTCCTCCCAGCCGGACGTGGCCGAAGGCGTCCTTCTTCTCGCTGGCCACGTGGGGCGACTGGCCGGCCTCGTCCGCGAGGCGCGCGCCTTCGGCGACCACGATGATGCTGAAGCTCTTCCCGCGGTCGTGGCGCCGCCGCACCATCCCGGTCAGCTCGCTGAAGGGCAGCGGGAACTCCGGGAGCAGCGTCAGGTCCGAGCCGCCCGCGATCCCGCTCTCGAGCGCGATCCATCCGGCGTGGCGCCCCATCACCTCCACCACCATCACCCGGTCGTGCGACTCGGCGGTGGTGTGCAGGCGATCGATCGCTTCCGTCGCCACCGTGAGCGCGGTGTCGAAGCCGAAGGTGACGTCGGTCCCGCTCACGTCGTTGTCGATGGTCTTCGGGACTCCGACGACCGGGAGGCCGTCCAGGGCCAGCTTGCAGGCCGTGCCCAGCGTGTCTTCCCCGCCGATCGCGACGAGGGCATCGATCCCGTTTTCTCGAAGGGCCGCATGGATGCGCGCGGGACCGTCCTTCTCCTGGAACGGGTTCGTGCGGGAGGTGCCGAGGATCGTCCCGCCGCGCGGGAGAATCCCCGATACCTTGGAGAGGTCGAGCGATTCGATCTCATCGACGAGCAGGCCGCGCCATCCGTGGCGGATGCCGCAGACTTCCCATTCGAATCCCTTGATGGCCCGCTGCACGACCGCGCGAATGACCGCGTTCAGTCCGGGGCAATCCCCGCCACCCGTCAGGACTCCGATTCGCATGCGGCCGTCGCGGCCTCCACGAGAGATATAAATGACGAGTTCCGAGCGACTTAGAGCGGTGGAGTCTAGAGCGTGGCCGGGGCGGAAGTCAAGCCCCGCGCGTCAGTGGATTCCGGAGGTGGAGGAGTAGCGCAGGGTGTACTCGCCGTAGCCCTGCTCGTCCACGAAGACGAACTTCATTCCCGAGGTGATCTCGTTCATGCCGTAGCGCGGGTGCGCCTGGCGGCCGCGGTTGTCGTACGTCCAGATCTCGTAGGGGCGGCTGTCGACCAGGCCCGAGCCGGGCTTGGTCAGCGCGTCCTTCGACTGCTGCGGGATCGAATTTCCGAGGGCGTAGCCCAGCGTCTTCTCCGCCACCGGCACGCGCTCGATCCGGGTGTCGTCCGGCTCCCCGTAGCGGATGTAGACGCGGCCGCGGTCGGTGAACATGCCCGGGGTGTAGATCGTGTAGCGCGAGTTCGCGATCTGGATCCGCTGGTGGAACTCATGCCGGGCCGCATTCTCCGCCGTCTCCGGCGACGGATCGGCCTCGCGCCACGCCCGCTCGATCCGCAGTTCCTTGTCCCCCATGCTCTGCTGCCGGAACTCCCCGGCTTCCTCCGTGGAGAGGAGCACGCTCGCCGCGACATCGTAGAAATCGGACGCTTCGGCGCGCCACGAGTCTTCCGACCAGAGCACGTCGAACTCCGCCGACGACGAGGCCGCCGGCGCCGTCTTCCCCTCCTCGCGGATCTGGAGCACCAGGCGGTAGTGCCCGGCATCCAGCCCCGACACGTCCACCGAGACCGCGTGGGGCCACGCCGTCCCTTCGGTCACGTGCAGCGAATCCTCGCCGGCGATGGTGGTATCCCCCTTCGCGCTCACGAGGAGCGAGCGGACGCGGTAGCTGCGCCCCCCGGGCGGGGGCGGTGCGTCGTAGATCTCGTAGTAGCCGGCCACCGCGTCGCGATGCAGGCCGTAGTAGCCGCTTGGATGGGGATAGACTTCGTACGGCCCTTTCCGGAACGGAGCGCCTTCCCGGGCGGTGGTGACCTCCCACGCGGTCTCGATTCCGCTCAGGGCCGGATTCCGGAAGAGCCACGGACCCAGGTCCACCCGCCCCTCCACCTTGCCCTGCTTCTTCTGGTTCTTCATTTTGTACACGAGCCCCATCCGCGCGACGTTCATGTCCTCGACGAGAACGCGGAAGCGGTACGCGCCGGGGGGCGCGGTCAGCCCCAGCTTGTAGATCTCGCCCAGGAGCGAGTCGGAGCCCACGACCGCGTCCGTGATCTGCACCTGGGCCTCCTGCTGGCGGAAGCCGGCGCGCTTCTGGGCGGCGTCCCACATTTCCACCGTCACGCGGAGGCGCCCCTCGTAGAGACTGTCCGCCTTCTTGATGAACTTGATCTCGCGGTAGGGGATGCGGATGGCGAACTCGGCGCGTCCTTCGGAAGCGCCGTGGCGGAAGGGAGTGGCGCGAGCGTGGTAGCGGATGTCGCCGATCGAGGCGGCGAACTCGCCCGGCGCGATGGAGCCGGGTGGCGGTGGAGCCGCGCGGGCGGCTGGGGCAAGAACGAGAGCCGAGAGAGAGGCGCCGAGCGCCAGGCCGATCCGGAAGCGCCTCACGGCGCGAACTCCTTTCGCGCGGAAGAGGGCGAAGCTAGAAGCTCACGTTGACCGAGACGCGGTGCGCCGCCGAGAGGAAGTTCATGTCCTGATAGGCGTAGTCGAGTCGCGCGACGGACGATTTCACGATCGTGAGCGGGAACTTGACCCCGAACCCCGCGGTCAGCCCCTCGGTGTCGTAGTTGAGCTTGTACCCGCCGCGGAGGAAGAGGTAGTCGTGGAAGGCGTATTCGGCCCCCAGATTCACCTTCTCCGAGTTGTCCGGAGGGTGCGTGAACTCGGCGGCGGCGATCAGTTTGCTATCCCCCATCTGCATCACGTCGAACGAGCCGCCCACCCGGAAGAACACGGGCATCTTGACCTTCTCGTCGAGGAACGTCATCTCGCTTCCGATGTTCTGGATCGACATGCCGATCTTGGCGCCCAGCACGCCCACGTCGTACAGCGTGCCGAAGTCGAACGTGGTGGACGAGCCCTTCACGTCATCGAGCCCGGTCTGCACGTAGTTGATGCTGAAGCCCGCCGAGAACTTGTCAGTGAGCGCGCGCGCGTAGGAGATCCCGTAGGCCCATTCCCCCGCGTCAAAGGTCTCCCCCGTGCCCTCGGGCAGATACGTCGTGCGCACGATGTCGCGGCTCATGGTGAGCGCGCGCACGTTGACCCCCAGCATTCCGGGGATCCACTTGATCGAGAAGACGTAGGCGGCCTGGTCGAAGAGGATGTTGGCCGGCCACGACGTGTGGTTCAGGCTGATCGACTGTCCCGAGAGCCGCGCGATCCCGGCCGGATTCCAGTAGACGGCGGTCGCGTCATCGGCGAGCGCGACGTAGGCGTCGCCCATGGCCGCCGCGCGCGCGCCCACTCCGATCTTCAGCGATTGGCCGCCGAGGGTGCCGACCTTCTCGAAGATCTGGGCCCCTTCCGCCCCCATCGGGAATAAACAGTGCGGGAGCAGCAGCAGTACGGCGAGCACAAGCGCGCTTCTCACGAAGTTCCTCCTCGGGCGCCCACGAAAGGATGGGCTGGTCCGGCGAATCATCGGATGATCACGAACTTACCGACTTCCCTGCCGAGGTCGGTGTCCACGGAGAAGATATAGATTCCGCTGACGGTCTTCTGGCCGTTGCGCGAGATCAGATTCCAGGAGACCTCGCCCTGCCCACCCGTCACGGGATGGACGCCGTACTGCAGATCCGGAGGCGCCGTCCCGTCGAACGGGATGTCGCGGACCAGATCCCCCGCCAGGGTGAAGATATGAATCGTCCCCTTGGTGCGCGGCAGATTGTGGAATGTCACCTTGGTGCCGGAGGGGTCTTCCTCGCGCGGAACCAGGTCCCACTGGGCCCGCCCCCGGTAGGGGTTGGGGACCACGAAGACGTGCTCCTGATCCGTCTGGGCGTCGGCCCGCGGATAGACCACCTGCGCGTTGGTGGAGCTGGGATTTCCGATGAGCACGATGTCCGCCACATTCCCGCTACCCGGCACCACCGAGATGGGCACGACGGAATAGAAGTACGGGAAGCCGTTCAGGACGTGCGTGTCGACGAACGAGTAGCGCCCCACGGCGTACAGGGTGTCGTGCTCCGTGTGGAACACGGTATTGGAGGGCGCCCGCGCGACGGGGTCCCAGGAGACCGTCACGTCCTGGATCTTCACGATGCCCACGGAGGGATCGATCAGCTCCGACAGAGGTCGGGCCGGTGTCCCCGTGGGGTCGACCCGCCATTCGCCAAGAAGGGACCATAGAGTCCGCGACGGAGCGTTCGTCCCCAGGGGGCGGTCCCAGCCCGCCGCCTTATAGATGCGATAACCGATGAATTCCTTGAGATTCCCCCGCTGCGCGTCGCGGACCATCTCGGCGAAGTTGTTCCACTTGAGCGTGACCTTGCGATCCCCGGGGAAGAACCAGGCCGAGACCCGGTTGGAGTCGCTGGACGAGCTGTAGCGGGACAGGAAGTCCCGCGGCTCGCCCCGGCCGTCCACGCCCGCGAAGAACGGGGCCGGAAGCGGCGAGGCGGCCACCCAGTGGACCAGGAATTCCCGCCCTCCCTGACCGGTGTTCGGGTCGCAATCCTGGTCCACGTAGACGCACTGGGGACCGTTGATCGGAATCCCGAGCGTGTCCTCGGAGGCGCAGTGGAAGTCCTGGGTCACCTCGTCGTCGATGCACCAGAACTTTCCTCCCTGCTGGACGCGGCAATCGAAAAACGGGTCCCAGGGTGCGACGCCCGCGTACTTGGGCTCATCCGGGATATTGGTGCGGAAGCGCACGAGACACAACGAGTCGGCGAAATCCTGGATGGTATAGATGAACGGGTTCCCCGGAGAGGTGCTGATGCAGGTCTCCTTGCCGCACGTTCCGGTCGTCAGTCTTCCGTCCAGATCGGTGTAGAGCCCGTCGAAGACCTGCTGCGCCCCGATGGCATTCGCGACCACGCTGCCTCCGATGGCGGTGGTCGCCGGGAGGGTCCCTCCCGTATCGCTCAGGGGAAGACCCAGTCCCAGCCCCATGACCCATCCCACGGAGACCGTGAGAGTGGAGTCGGGGAGGATGGAGCGGAACGGCCCCGTGGCCATGATGAACCGGTAGTCGAGTGGACGGCTGGATGTGATCGGGCCGGTGAAATCGGGACTGAGCTGGGGATCGGTCATGAGCTGATAGCGTTGAGCGTCGTTCTCGGGGTCGCCGCCGGCCGCAAACGGAGCGCCAGATCCCGAGAAGAACTTGAACGACGTCACGCCCACGCGTCGCGGCGCCGTGGCACCCGACGGATCGGTCGTATGGTTCAGGAAGATGCAGCCGAAGTAGCCCGGGGCATCCCCTCCCTTGTTCTCCTGCGGGTTTTGCTGGTTGTCCGGATTGTCCCAGGCGTAGGCCATCTGGAGACGGCGGGTCACGGTCTCGCCGGCCGAGCCGACGTAGCTGACCGTGCGGTCGAAGAGGCCCACCTGGTCGTCCAGGAAGTAGCCCGTGATGCCCCGATTTCCGAGGTCCGGGTCGGCGAAGATCGCCACCATCACGTTCCGAAGCGTACGGCCGCTGCGGTTGGTGATCTTGTAGTCCATGCCGACAAAATCGTTCTGCCCGGGCGTCGCCCAGGCGTACGACGTCTGCCGCACGCGGATGCCCAGCGGGACGTGCTCCGGAAAGAGCTGCCGGATACCCGGAATATCGTCGAAGTACTCGGTGGCGAACATCTGCTGGCCCACCGCGGCGAAGTCCTCGTCGCAGAGACCGTCCTGGTCGTCGTCCTCGCCGTTCAGGAAGTCCTCGTCGATGAGACCGTCGCCGTCGTCGTCGGGATCCACGCTGGAGGAGATGATGCGATTTCCGCCCGGAATCCCCTCGTAGCTCTCCCGAACGTCCGGGATCTGCTCCAGCGGGAGCGGCGCGCAGGGATTGGTCGGGATGACCTCGGGCGAGAATTCGCGGTCGTAAAGCGCCGTCGTCACGTGCGGAATGCCGCTCGCGTCGATGGCTCCGATCCAGATTCCCGCCGCGTAGAGGTAGTCGTGCCCCGAGCCCGCCGGCCACTCGGCCGATGGAACGGTGGTGCGGGACGGGTTGTTCTGGTTCCCGGTCTCGCCGACGTTGGTGATTTGGAGCTGGAGCCGGCCGACGTTGTGGACGAAGCGTCCGTCCAGACGGAACAGCCGGTGCGGCTCGCCGCGGTCGCGGGATCCGGTGCCCGGCACCTCGGAGCCCCGGGGGGCTTCGTGCCACGCGACCGTGCCGCCCATTAGAATCGTGCCGCATGCGAGGGCCGCCGCGCGCCGCAAGACTTGGGCCTTCGCCGTCATCAGAACTGAACCCCCAATCCGACGCGGATCACGCGGCCCTGCTCGAACACGCGGGGATCGTTCACGACGAACCAATCCTCCTGTCCGTCTCCATTCTGATCCGCGGTCAGGAAAGCGCCGCCGGCGCGGCCCGTTTCGGTGTAGTAGACCCTGTAGGAACTGGCGCTGACCTGGTTGTTGGGCCAGAGGCTGGGCTCCAGGTCGTTGATGTTGTTCGCGTCGAGCAGATTCGAGCCCTGGAGGTAGAACGTCACGTTCTGCCCCCATACCTTGAAGAACCGCTCCGCCTGCACCGCCAGCGTGGAGGTCGAGGGCAGCCGCTGCGAGTTGGTGACCGTCGGATCCAGGCGCCGCTGCTGGCGCATCTCGGGCGTGTACGGGAAGCCGGTCCCGAACTGGTAGACGAACGAGGCCGCCCAGTCCTTTTCGTTCCCGAGACGGAGCGTGGCCGACATGCTGTGGCGCTGATCCCAGTCGAGCGGCTGCTCGGACGTGGGCTTGAACTGATCGCGGAGGTTTCCGGACGAGCCGAGTGCGCGGTTCGGGTCGGACGCGGTCCCTGTCGCGTTGTTGTAGGTGTAATTGATCTCGCCCGAGAAGCCGTGGCTGTGCTGCTTGATCAGGGTGACCTCGATCCCGCGCGAGGAGGCGTAGTCGCCGTTCACCCGGGTCGGGACCGTGATCGAGAAGCCGGGGATCTCCTGGTCCACCGTGGTCAGGAGCCCGAAGATGTCTTTGAAGTAGACGCCGAACTGGCCGTAGATCTCCTTGCTGAACAGGTGCTGCACGCCAAGCTGGTAGGAGATGGTGGTCTGCGGCTCGAGGTTCGGATTGCCGCGGGCCTCGGCCGAGATGTTCCGCCCCTGATAGATGAAGAGGCGGTCCGGCACCTGGAACAGGCGGCCGTAGTGGAAGCTCATCACGTCGCGGTCGGAGATCGGGTACGCGATGCCGATCCGGGGGCTCCACTGGGTCTTGACCGGGTGCAGGATGGTGGAGCGGTCGATCTGGTTTCCCACGGAGAAGCTGTCGTAGCGGAGCCCGGCATTCAGGACCATTCCCTCGTATTGCCAGCGGTCCTGCACGAAGAACGACCCTTCCGGGTTGAAATTTCGGAACTCGTCGCGCGTCGCGCCATAGTTGCCGCTCGCGTCGAGGATGTTCGGGAACTGGGTCAACAGATACTTGAGGTCGTTGTAGTTGTAGTCGCCGCCGACCATGACGTTGTGCTCGCCGAATCTCTTCGACAGGTCCCCGTTCACGGTGTACGTGGCCGTGGTCCGCTTCTCGTAGCGCGGATAGTCCCCGTTCGTGACGTAGTAGGCGCCGTCGATCCGGTTGAACGGGTCGTAGTACTGGTTGGGCTGCTGCTGGTACTCCCAGAGCTGCCGGTCGAGCACGTCCTCCGTCGACTGCCACTCCTGCCGCGAGGCGCGCAGATTGTAGATGGCGCCGTTGGTGAGCACGCTGCGCCAGGTGAGCGCGAGCTGCTGGTAGTCCTCGTCCCGGACCGGAAGATGGTCCGCCGTGTTCATGGGGATGAACGTGGAGTCCACCTGGTAGTAGGCCCACGTGCCGTAGCGCTCCGTGATGGTGCCGTCGGTGGGCGAGGTGCTGTCGGCGATCACCTGCACGAAGCCCTTCCGATTCCACCGGTTGTGATAGCGGCTGCTGGTCTGCGCGTTCCGGATCACCTCGAGGTTGAGCTTCTGGTTGGGGCTCACCTTCCAGGTGACCTTGCTGGAGAAGTTGGTCGCGTTCGACTGCTTGTTGCC
>JBKJXM010000034.1:0-4229 GCA_046716305.1 Candidatus Eiseniibacteriota bacterium | reverse complement strand
GGACCACGTCGCCGAGCACTTCGAGCGCCGCGCGGGCGTTCTGCTTCAGCGCCCGCACGCTCGCGTTCGAGCCGTCGGTCGTGGTGCCCGTGTTGAGCGAGGCGCCCAGCGAGTGGATCTTGTTCGCGATCGCGAGGGCGTCCATCTTGGCCGTGCCCTCATCGAGCATGGCCGCCGTGAAGCCGGCCAGCCCGGGCGCGTCCTTGGGATCGGCCGAGGAGCCGGAGCGGAAGACCATGTTCGTGGACACGACCGGCAGGTTGTGGGCCTCGACCAGGTAGATCTGGAGCCCGTTCGGAAGCGCGAACCGCTTCGGCGTGGGGAGGGAAGCCCGAGAGGCGGGCCCGGCGGTCGGGACGGTGTTCCGCCACGGCTCGGCCGACTCCACCTTGGCTTCGGTGTCCGTCGGCTTGGGCGGCGTGGCCGGTCCGGGCGTCAGCTTCTTCTCGCCCGGGACCGCGTAGACCACGACGCGCGCCTCGTTCCGGAGGTGGTCCTGCGCGAACTTCTTCACCGTCGCCGGCGTGACCGCCGCGAACCGGGACAGGTCCTGGTTCAGGTAGCCCGGATTCTTCGTGTGGTGGTTGTACATGTTGAGCCGGTCGGCGACGCCGGAGAATCCGCCGAAGTTCTCCAGGCTCGTCACGATGCTGGAGTAGATGGAGTTCTGCGCGGCTTCGACCTCGTCCGAGGTCGGGCCCTCCGCCGCGAAGCGCGTCAGCTCTGCCTGCGCGGCCTTCTCCACTTCCTCGGGCGTGTGCCCCGGCTTCACGGTGATCGTCATCGTTAAGACCGATCCGAGCTGAAGCGACTGCTGGGTCGTCGCCACGTCCTGCGCGATCTGCTTCTCATAGACGAGCGACTTGAAGAGCCGGCTCGCCTGCCGCCCGCCCTGGTTGTGGGCGGCGACGACGGCGTCCGCGTCGCCCGGCTTGTAGATGGCCGGCGTGTGCCACGAGACGTAGACGCGCGGCAGCTCGACCTTGTCCGTGACCACGGCCCGCTTCTCGGAGGTCAACGGCGGCGTCGTGGCCGTGATGGCCGGCACTTCGGGGCCGCGCGGGATCGAGCCGTAGTACTTCTCGACCAGCGCCTTCGTCTTGACCTTGTCGATGTCGCCCACGATCACGAGACTCGCGTTGTTCGGCGAGTAGTAGCGCTTGAAGAAGTCTTTGACGTCGGCGATCTTCGCGGCCTGGATGTCCTCGTGCGAGCCGATGACCCAGCCGTAGTAGGGATGGCTCGACGGATACATGAGGTGCCACATCTCCTCTTCGACGATCTGGTATGGCGCGTTCTCGACGCTCTGCCGCCGCTCGTTCCGCACCACGTCCTGCTGGTTCGCGAGCGAGGAGGCCGTGAGCTTGTCCTGGAGGTAGCCCATCCGGTCGCTCTCCAGCCAAAGCGCCATCTCGAGCTGGTTCGAAGGGATGTCTTCCATGTAGTTCGTGCGGTCGAAGTCGGTCGTGCCGTTGATGAACGAGGAGCCGGCGCCTTCCATGTACTTCCAGAACTGGTCCTCACCCACGTGGCCCGAGGACTGGAACATCATGTGCTCGAAGAGATGCGCGAAGCCCGTCCGTCCGACCGTCTCGTTGGCGGGGCCGACGTGATACCAGGTGTTGACCGCCACGATCGGAAGGCGATGGTCCTCGCGGAGGATCACCTCGAGGCCGTTCGGGAGCGTGTATTTCTCGTAGTCGAGCTTGATCTGCGGCGGCTTCACGCCTGCCTGGGCAGCCGGAGCCGACGCCGCCATCACGGCGAGCGCCAGGACCGATACCAGATAGCGCGCACCCGAGCGCGGGCGTCTCCGCTCGACCGGGGTACAGTGCGACGATACGTTCATCCTGTTTCTCCTTTGAATTGTGGGGGAATTCCTTGCGCGTAATTCGGATGGTACGGAGTTGGATGGCGCGATGTTCCCGAATCCTCTCGGCTGTGTCAAGGGTCGGGGGACCCGTGATCCTGTCCGCGGCGCTGCTTGGGTCCGGCCCCTCGGCTTCGGAGCCGCCGCGGCCGGCGATCGCCGGGGCAGCGGCCGGAGCCACGGCAGCCGAGAACAGCCGCCCCGGCGACCCGGGGTGGCAGCTCTCCAAGCCGGCCCTGGCTCGCGAGA
Source organism: Candidatus Eiseniibacteriota bacterium (assembly GCA_046716305.1). GTDB lineage: Bacteria > Eisenbacteria > RBG-16-71-46 > SZUA-252 > SZUA-252 > DASQJL01. The sequence goes on along the minus strand of JBKJXM010000034.1, from coordinate 2,110 downwards.
TCGAGGGATACGCCTCGCGGGCGAGCGTCGCTCCGGGGGAATCGCTGAGCTTCTATGTGAGCACGCCGTCCCGGAGGTTTGATACTCGTGTGTACCGATTAGGTTGGTACGGGGGCGCCGGCGCGCGGCTGATGGCGAGGGCGCGCGGCACGCCGGGCGTGCTCCGCGCGACGCCCCGGCCCCGGGCGTTGGACGGCCTGGTCGAATGCCGCTGGCCCGCCTCGCTCCGGTTTCGAATTGGTACCGATTGGCCCAGCGGGGTCTACCTGGCCCGGCTGACGGCATCGGAGAGCGGCCGGGAGTCGTTCATCCCCTTCGTCGTCCGCGACGCCCGGGCCCCCCGCGCCGCGCGCGCCCGATACCTCCTCCTCGTCAACACGAACACCTGGCAGGCCTACAACGCGTGGGGCGGGACCAGCCTCTACGACTTCAACAGCGCCGGGGGAGCGCGGGCCATCCGGGTCTCCTACGACCGCCCCTACGCCTCGGGTCCCGGGGCCTGGATCGGCTTGGGCGCGGGTGAGCTGCTCACCACGCCCCACACGGCGTGGAAGGCGGGGTGGGAGTACCCGATGATCCGGTGGCTCGAACGGCAGGGACTCGACGTGGGCTATGCCGCCGACGTGGACCTCCACGCGGATCCGGCGTTGCTTCAGGGACGCCGCGGAGTCCTCATCGTGGGGCACCCCGAGTACTGGTCGCGACTCATGCGCGACCGTCTGGAGCAGGCGCGGGAACTGGGAACGGGGATCGCTCTCTTCGGCGCGAATGCCGGCTACTGGCAGGTGCGCTACGAGCCGTCCGCCTCGGGCGCGTCCGACCGCGTCCTCTTCTGCTCCAAGGACCACACGCGCGATCCCCTGTTCAGCACGAGCGCCGACCGGGACCTCACCGTCCGGTTCCGGAACCTGCACCCCCGCCGTCCCGAAGTCGCGCTGCTCGGAGTCATGACGGCGCGGGGCGAGTCGGCCGTCGACGCGGACTTCGTGCCGGCGCCGGAAGAGAAGAAGTCCTGGGTGTATCGGGGGACCGGCGTCGCGCGGGGCGCGGTCGCCGCGCTCCCGGGACTGGTCGGCTACGAGGCGGATCGAAGCATGCGCGGCGACACGCTCTACGGCGCGTGGTCGCCACGTGGACTTCGAGTCGTCGCCCGCTCGCCCATTCGATTCCATGACGGGAGCGCCGACCGCTCGGAAGCGGCGACCTACCGTGCGGCCTCGGGGGCGGTGGTCTTCGCGGCGGGAACGGTGCAGTGGTCGTGGGGGCTCGACGACTGGAGGACGCCGGGGCTCCGTCCCGCGCGGCGGCACCCCGACGCGGAGCGGATCACGCTCAACGTGATCCGTGCCCTCGGCGCCGGTGCCGCGCCAGCGCCATCATCGCGATCTCCTCGATGAGGGTGGAGTGGTCGCGCCCGGACTGCTTGGCCGCGAGCGAGAACTCGGCCGAGGAGTGGAGCCACGGGTTGGGATTCACCTCGAGCGTGTACCAGGTGCCGTCGGGCTTCAGGCGGAGGTCGACGCGCGCGTAGTCGCGCACCTCGAGGGCGCGGCAGGCCCGGACGGCGGTGTCCTGGATCTCCGCCACGATCTCTTCGGGGATGTCGTCGGGCAGGCGAAGCTTGGTCTTCTTGTAGGCGGCCGTGCCACGCTCCCACTTCACCTCGGTTCCGGCGATGCGGGGCGTTCCCTCGGGGAGATCGGTCAGATCCAACTCCACGATGGGAAGCGCCTGCGGCGGCGAGTTGCCCAGCACGCCCACGTACAGCTCGCGCCCTTCGATGTACTCCTCGATCAGGACCGGCGTGTCCAGGTCGGCGTGAATGGTGTCGATCCGCTCCATCAGCTCCTTGATCGAGCCCACGACCGCGTTGAACTCGATCCCGATCGATCCGTCCTCCCGCTTCGGCTTCACGATGACCGGGAAGTGGATGTCGTGCGCCCAGTTGAGGCGCCCCTCGTAGACGGCCGCGAAGTTGGGGGTGCGGATCCCGTGAAAGGAGAAGAGCCGCTTCGCCACGGCCTTGTCCTGCGCCAGGTGAAGGCCGGCGGGTCCGGAGCCGGTGTACGCGCGTCCGAGCAGGTCGAGGTAGGCCGCCACGGCGATGTCC
>JBKJXM010000033.1:0-3823 GCA_046716305.1 Candidatus Eiseniibacteriota bacterium | reverse complement strand
GAGCAGCGCCTCGCCAGCCAGGGCTTCCAGCCGCCGGACCTGCCCGCGATCCTGGCCGAGATGCCGCGCGAGGCCAGACCCCAAGAGTTGGTCCGCTATCTGATCGAGTCGGATCGGGTCGTAAGAGTCACGTCCGGACTGCTTTATACCCGCAGCCAGTGGGACGAGATCGAGAGCCGGGTGAGGGACCACTTCCGAAAGCGCCCCACCTTGGGGATGGGGGACTTCAAGGCCATACTTCAGATATCGCGCAAGTACGCGGTCCCGCTCCTGGAGCACCTGGACCGTATCGGGTTGACGCGCCGCGAAGGGGACGACCGCCTCCCGGGCCCCAAATTCCAGAATTAATCCTCTCCCCCGTTGGCGTGGCGCGATTTTATCTGATATCCTTACCACCAGGTGCAGGAGGGTCCCGCCCTCCTTGCCTCCGGTTTCGCGCGAGGCCGTGTGGTGGACGCGGCTTCCCTCAATGCCCTCAGCGGAAGGTAGTGTGAACATGGGCCCCCTACCGCGCGTCTGCAAAGTCGTTCTCGGCGTCCTGGTTCTTCTCGCGCTGATCTCGCTCCCTTCGCTCCGAGGCCATCGGACCCTGGGGAGCGCGCTCGCACCATCCGTCGCGTGGGCGGGAGGATCTCCGGACGAGACCCTCAATCCGCCTCCGACGCCGCCCCCGCCGCCAAAGAAGGCGTCGCGAATCGGTCTGGGCACGGTGCAGGTCGGCGTTACCGCGCATCGCCCGATGACGAAGTTCACGGCTCTCGAACGTTGGGAGATTTACTACCGCGTATTCCGGATCTTCGCGCACCGGATCTAGTCTCCGGCACCGGAACCCGCAGAGGCGAGACGTGGACAGGACCACGGCTGAGCTCATTCGCGAGAGGGAAGAGGCGGTTTCGAACGCGCGCCTCACGCACGATCCCGAGCGGCATCTCCAGTCGCTCGAGGATCTGGCGGAGATTTTCCTCCGCGCCGACAGCTACCTCCCGGCCCTCCAGAACCTGGAAGAGTGCATTCACTCCGCCGAGAGATTGGGCCTCGGCGCCTCGCGCATCGCGACGCTCGAGATGAAGGCGGCGCAGACCCTGATCGAGAAGGGGGATTCGCCCGCAGCTCTCGAATATCTGGCCCGGGCCCGCGGCCGGATCGCCACTCCGCCCCATGCTCCGGGTGCGGGCGATCCCGAGCTGATCGCCCGGCTCGCGCTCCAGAGCGCGCGCGCCCTGATCGAGCGCTCCCAGTACGAAGAAGCTCTCCTCGCCTGCGAGCAGGCGCACCGGTACTTCAAGGAGCGCGGACTCCTGGCGCCGCTGGCCCACTCGTACAACTGTTTCGGCCGGATCCACTTCCGGCTGGGCGATCTGGATCAGGCGAAGGAATTCTACGAAGCCGCCCTCCACCTCTTCCGCTGGGACCTGAACGACGAAGAGGGCGTGCTCCGCGCCCACAACAACCTGGGCATCCTCTACCGGCATCTCTCCGATTGGCGGCAGGCGAGCTGGCATCTGCTCCGCTCCATGGAGCTCGCGACCCGACTGGGCAACTTCGCCTACATCGCCGTGTCCTGCGCCAACCTCGGCATCGTCTACCTGAAGGCCGGCTCGTGGGACGAGGCGCGCGCCCACTTCGACCGCGCGCTCACCTCCTACGTCCAGATCGGACGCGAGTCGGGCGTGGCCCGCACGCGGATCGGGCTGGCCACCATCGACACCTTCCGCCACGACTTCGCCGCCGCCGCGGCCCACATCGAAGCCGCCGCGCAGATCACGACGCGGCTCGGCGCTTCGCGCGAGCAGATCCTCTGCCTCTTCGCGAACGGCGAGTTGAAGCACGAGATGGGCGAGGCCGACGAGGCGCTGCGCCTCTACGACCAGGCGCTCCTGATGGCGCGGGAGATCGCGCCCGAGGGCGACATGGTCCACGAGCTTCAGCGCCGGCGCGCGGAGGTGCTGGCCGCGCGCGGCGATACCGCCGAGGCCCTACGAACGGCGGAAGACGCGCGCGACCGGGCCGCGAAGCTGAAGGATCTCCTGGAAGAGGGGGCCGCGCGGCGCGTGCTCGCGGCCGTCCAGACCCAGGCGGGCCGTCCGGCCGAGGCCGTCGCGGAAGCCAGGGAATCGATCCGGATTCTGGAAGGGATTCACGAGCGCTTCGAGCTGGCCCGCGCGTATCTGGACCAGGCGCGGCGCGCTCCGGCCGGCGCCGACGCCGAGCGGATTCGCGAAGCCCAGAACTACGCGTTCAAGGCGATGTACCTTTTCGAGCAGCTCGGCGTGGACGACTCGCTGCGCGCCTGCGAGGCGCTGCTCCGCGAGCTGAACGCGCCGGCGTGGCTGACGACGCCTCGCGCATCGCGCCGCGACGTTCCCTCCGGCGCCTCGCACGCGCAGGACGTCGCGCGCACGCACGGCGTGGTCACGCAGAACGCGCGGATGCTCGAGCTGGTCCGGAAGGCCACCGAGCTTCTCGCCACGCCGGCCCGCGTGCTCCTCCAGGGCGAGACCGGCGCGGGGAAGAATCTCTTCGCGTACATGTTCCGCTCGTTCGAGATCGAGCGCGGGCGTCCATTCGTCGAGGTGAACTGCACCAGCCTCCCGGGCGACCTGGTCGAGAGTGAGTTGTTCGGCTACGTCCGCGGCGCCTTCACGGGCGCGGCGGTCACGAAGCGCGGCATCTTCGAGGAAGCCGACGGCGGGACCATCTTCCTGAACGAGATCGGCGAGCTGACCGAGCGGACACAAGTGAAGCTGCTCCAAGTTCTGGACGACGGCACCTATCGCCGGCTGGGCGAAGTCCGCTCGCGCCGGCTCAACGTGCGGATCATCTCGGCGACCAACAAGGATCTGGACGCGGCGGTCAAGGCGGGATGGTTCCGCGCGGACCTCTACTATCGTCTGGGACAGGTCGTCCTCTCGCTGCCTCCGCTCCGGGAGAGGCGGGAGGACATCGCGCTACTGATTCGGTCCTTCCTCGACGAGCTGGCGGTCCGGGAAGGGCGGCAGGTCGTGCTCTCCGAGGACGCGCTCGAATACCTGATCTCGCTGCCGTGGCTGGGGAACATCCGGGAGCTGAAGCACAAGATCGAGTCGATCTTCCTCTGCGCCGGACGTCAAGAATTGGTGGACCGCGCGATGCTCGTGAAGCTGCTCCATCCGGGCGGCGCACCCGCCGCCGACGCGCATTCGACGCGCGGGCTGAAGAACAAGGTGGACCTCTTGAAGCGCGAAGAGATCCTGGCCGCGCTTTCCCGCAACGGGGGGAACCGGAGCCGGGCCGCGCTCGAGTTGGGGATTACCCGCCGGCACCTGATTCGCCTCCTCAAGCAGATCTACTGACCCGCCCCCGAGTAACGAGTGAGACATCCACGTCTCATTCGGGTCCCACCCGTGACATCGCTGGACCCCGTTGTCCCACATCAGCTTCGCTTCCTCTCGTAGGTGTCAAAGGGTGACATTCATGTCACACTGACCCCAGTGCACCTAGGTTCAGCGCTCCCTTAGACCGCTTTCCTCACAGCACAAGCCAAACCAAATAAATGACTTAGAGAGTTAGATCGGAAAGATCCACCTGCCGGGGCACAGGGCACGCGTGATGCTTTTTGCTACGTGCGTCGGGTCGAGGCGGCAAGAAGAAAAACCCGACGACTGACATCGTGAATACGGGTCGCGGAGGATGGGGAGCTCTCAGGAGATTGCCAAAGCCAGGGCAAACCCATTTTCTTCGAGTCCACATGGACATAAAGGCTCCTAGCTAGCTGACACTATCTGGGTGCCCCTTCCGTCCGCGGCCCTGGTTTCTTTTTCCATCGGTACGGGTCCCCCCCGTC
>JBKJXM010000032.1:0-11983 GCA_046716305.1 Candidatus Eiseniibacteriota bacterium | reverse complement strand
ACGTAGAGTCTTCCACTCTCGGAGCGAAGAAAGCGAATCGGACCCCATGAATCTGAACCTGTTTGACCGGATGCGCTCACCGCTTCGCTTCCAAGCCGGCGTTTTCTTCGACCGAAAGCTCATCCGTGGCGCTCGGCGCGCCGAGCCCGTGCCCGTCCGTCCGGCGGCCATCGAGCCCGTCCCCGCTCGAAGGTTCCCCGTTCGGATGTGGGCGGCGGCGGGTATCGGGTTCGTTCTCTTCGCCCACTGGGAAATGTCCACGGCCGCGCTCGAATCCCGGGTCCTCGCCTCGCTGGCGTCCAAGATGGGCTATTCGGTCCAGCCCGGAAAGAGCGACCGGATCCACTTCCCGCTGGGCGGGCCGTTCGACAAGCGCCTGGGCTATTCGCGTCTTCCGGAGTTCTCGCAGCGCCTCGAGGACCGCGGCTTCCTGTACCGCTCCCAGGCCCGCTTCAGCAAGACCCTCGCGTTCGCGACCAGCCTGGGCGTGCCCGCTCCGTACCAGGTGCCGGCGGTGGCGGGGCTGGTCATCGAGGGCTCCGGGGAAACCCCGCTCTACGACGCGATGGGCTCGCGCCGCACCTTCGCGCGGTTCGAGCAGATCCCGGCCGACGTCGTGAAGAGCCTCATCTTCATCGAGAACCGGGAGCTCGACAAGAACCGGAGCCCCTATTCGAATCCCGCGATCGACTGGAGCCGCTCGGCCCAGGGGATGGTGGTGTACATGGCGAGCCGGCTCGGCTTCCCGACGCCCGTCCAGGGTGGGAGCACCCTGGCCGTCCAGATGGAGAAGTATCGCCACTCGCCGAATGGCCGCACCACCTCCGGCGTCGAGAAGCTGCGGCAGATGATCGGCGCGAGCCTGCGCGCCTACCAGGGCGGGCCCGAGACCTCCGAGGAGCGGCACCGCATCGTCCTCGACTACGTGAACACGGTCCCCCTCGGGGGAGCACCAGGGTACGGCGAGGTCTTCGGCCTGGATGAGGGTCTCCGGATCTGGTTCGGCGTGGAGCCAGACCGCGTCTACCGCGCGTTGGCCAAGCCGAAGCTGACCAAGGCGAAGGCCCGCGCGCTCAAGGAAGTGCTCGCTCTGGTGTGCGCGGTGCGCGCGCCCAGCCGCTATCTCGTCGCCGACCGGAAGGCGCTGGAAGAGCGCGTCGACCGCTACGCGAGGCTCATGGGGAGCCGCGGCGTGCTCGATCCGAAGACGGCGGAGGCGGTAGTTCGGACGCGGCTCAAATTCGCTGAAGTCGGGACGGGAATCACCCGCAACAACCCGGACAAGGCCACCGTGCTGGTGCGCCGCCGGCTCGTCAACATGCTCGCCGTGCACGACCTCTATGAGCTGGACCGCCTCCACCTGAACGTGCGCACGACCATCGACGCCGATTTGGAGCAGGACGTGACCCGCTTCTTCCGCTCGCTCTCCACGACCGAGTTCGTGGATGCGAACGGGCTCCGGGCGCCCCACCTCCTGGCCGACGGCGATCCGCGGCAGGTCATCTACAGCATGATCCTGCGTGAGCGCACTCCCGCCGGAGACGTCGTCCGGGTCCACGCGGACAACTTGAAGGGCCCGCTCGACGTGAACGAGGGGACGAAGATGGAGTTGGGCAGCACGGCCAAGCTTCGGACGCTGGTCCACTACCTGAACGTCGTGGCCGAGCTGCACGCCTCCCTCCGGTCCCTGCCGGCCGCCGATGTGGCGAGTCAGACCGAAGCGGCGAAGGACCCGCTCACGCAGTGGGCGGCTTCCCGGATCGCCGAGGATCCGTCCATCACGCTGGAAGCGCTCCTCGCCGGGGCCCTGGACCGGAAGTACTCGGCCAGCCCCTGGGAGGTGTTCTTCACGGGCGGCGGATACCTCACCTTCTCGAACTACAACTCGGACGACAACGAGCAGATCCTCTCGGTGCGCGAGGCGTCGGTCCACTCCACCAACATGGTCTTCGTGCGCCTCATGCGCGACCTGGTCGGCTACCACGAGGCGCGGCTCCCCTACGACGCCGCGCTGATCCTCGGCCCGAACAACTCGCAGGAGCGCTGGGGCATGCTGCGCGAGGTCGCCCGCGAGGAGGGGACGCCGGAGCAGATGGCGTGGCTCTTCCGCACCCGGAACCGCACCGCCCAGGACAACCGCCTCCGCGCGCGGATCGAGCGCGACGCCTTCGCGCGGATGACCCCCTATTGGAGGCAACTCGGCTTCCCGTTCCCGCGCCTCGTCCCGTCCTACGCGACCGCCATCGGCAGCTCTTCCGACCAGCCGTCGGCGCTTGCGGATCTCATGGGGGTGCTGCTGAACGACGGCGTGCGCCGGCCGCCGATGCTGATCCAGCAGATCTCCTTCGCCGACGGGACGCCCTACGAGACCACGCTGGATGCGCCGGCGTCCGGCTCGGGCAACCTCATCATTGCGCCCGAGGTGGCCCAGGCGACGCGCGAGGTGCTTGGCGCGGTCGTGCAGCGTGGCACGGCGGCGCGGCTACGCGGCGCCTTCGTCGACTCGACCGGCGCACCGATCTGGCTGGGCGGGAAGACGGGCACCGGGGACAACCGATTCGAGACCTACGGCTCCGGGCGGCGGGTGCTCTCGTCCCGCGCCGTGAGCCGGACCGCGGCGTTCGCCTTCCTCCTGGGCGACCGCTACTACGGCGTGATCACCGCCTCCGTGCTGGGTGCCCAGGCCGACCGGTACACCTTCACCAGCGTTCTGCCGGTGGAGGCGCTCCGTCTGCTCGCGCCGACCCTGGAACGCCGGCTGCACCTGGTGGGTGGCTCCGCCCCGGTCGACGAAGCGGCCGAAGAGGAGAACGAGCTGATCGCATCGGGCGACGCGGACCCGAGTTTGATCCCCTCAGAGTCCGCCGCTTCGGTTGCGGCGCCGGGAACCGTGAAAATCGTGCCCGAGCCTTCCGCGGAGCCGACCGAGTCCGAGCGGCCGGTCGAAACGGCGCCGCAGTGGGAGTGGATGGAGAAGAGCCCGACCGTGAGGAACGAGGCGGCCGGCACGTTCTACTAGCCGTCCTCAAGCACCGAGAGCAGCTCGGCGATGAGGGGAGCCTGCCCGGGATTGATCCGTCGCCCCGCCTCTTCCGGAAGAAACCAGGCGCCTCGATCCACTTCGGGAACTCGCCGTACTCGCCCCGAGCCCGGCGGCCACTCCAGATCGAACGTGTTGCTCCGGATCTTCTCCGGATTCAAGTCCCCCTCGACGGCCCAAGCATGGACGATCTTCCCGCTCGCCTGGAGCACAGGGGCGAGAGGGCGGAAGGGTCCGTCGAACGCGAAACCGGTTTCTTCTTCGAACTCGCGCCGGGCCGCGTCGAGGGGGTCTTCGCCCTCGTCAATCTCCCCTTTGGGGATCGTCCAGGCGCCCGAATCCTTCTTCTTCCAGAACGGCCCGCCCGGATGCACCAGAAACACCTCGACCTCGGCGTCGCGGCGCCGGAACAGCAAGAGACCCGCGCTGGTCCTAGGCATGGCATGGCTAGGCACGGCGAGAGTGTAGCCCGGGCAGCCTAGGGGCGGCGATCCGATGTAGACTTGCCGGCGATGAAGCTCGGCAGGAGATTCTGAGGGGCGATCCGGCGATTCCGCGCGCGCCCGAAATCGTCATCGTGGGAGGCGGGCTGAGCGGAACGCTCGCCGCCGCGGAGCTGTTGGCTCGCGCGCGGACTCCGCTCCACGTCACGCTTGTCGAGCGCTCCGGCACGATCGGCGCCGGGGTCGCGTACGGCACGTCGTGCCCCGACCACTTTCTGAATGTGCGCGCCGCGGGGATGAGCGCCGTGGCGGGCGATTCCGACCATCTGCTTTCGTGGCTCCGCGGCCCCGGCGAGGAAGCCGCGCGGCGCTGGGGAGCGGACCCGGCGCCCGAAGCGTTCTTGCCCCGCGGCCTCTACGCGGAGTACGTGCGGGCACGCCTCCGCACAGCCGCCGAGGACGCGGCTGCCGGGGTCCGGCTCGACATCGCGGTGGCGGAAGCGCTGGCCGTGGAGCCGGGCGGTTCGGACCGGGGCGGTGCGGAGCGGCTTGTCCTCTCGGACGGGGCGGTCCTCGCGGCGGACCACGTCATCCTCGCTCTCGGCAATCCGGCGCCACGGAATCCCACCGACCATCCGTTCCCGTTCTACCAGAGTCCCCGCTACGTGCGGGATCCCTGGTCGGAGAGGGCGCTGAGCGGGCTCTCACCTGAAGCGGCCGTGCTGATCGTGGGCACCAACCTCACGATGATCGATCTGGTCGTGGCGCTCGCCCGCCGCGGACATCGCGGGGAGATCCACGCCGTGTCGCGCCACGGTCTTCTCCCCCGGGAGCACGGGATGCCGGCGCCCCGCGCCGCAGGGTCCCCGTCGCCCACTCCAGCCATGAAACACCGGTCGGTCCGAGAGCTCCTGCGCGAGCTTCGGCTGGCGTCGGGAAAGGATGCGGGCGCGTGGAGGTCGGCGGTCGACGCCATCCGTCCGCGGGCGCAGGAGCTGTGGATGGGGCTTTCGGAAGGGGAGCGGCGGCGATTCCTGCGACACGCGCGACCCTACTGGGAAGTCCACCGCCACCGCGCGGTCCCGGCCAATCTCCGGGACGCCGAGCGGCTTCTCGCGGCGGGACAGCTACGGATCCACGCCGGACGCCTGGACCGCATCGTGGAGACAGGGGGCGCCGTCATCGCGACGGTGCGACCGCGAGGCGAGGAAAGACTTCGCAAGCTCGAGGTCGATCGGGTCCTCAACGCTACTGGCCCCGAAGGGGACTACAGCGGCGCTGGAATCCCGGTCGTCGACCGGCTCTTCCAGGACGGCATGACGCGTCCCGGACCCCTGGGACTCGGCTTGGACGCGACTCGTGAAGGAGCGCTGATCGGCCCCGAAGGGCGTCCTTCGAGCGTCCTGTCGACACTAGGTCCGCCGCTCCGCGGCGTTCTATGGGAGACCACGGCGGTCCCGGAGATCCGCGAACAGGCTCGGAGGCTCGCGGAGCGGCTGCTCGGGCCTCAGTAGGGAAGCGTCCGCTAGTAGTTGCGCGTCCTCTGCGTGGTCCCGGCCGGCTGGGAAATGCTCCGTACGACTTCGGCCGTCTCGCGCTCCGGCGCGAACGTCGCGATGTCCGCCTGCGCCACCATGCCGCAGATCTCGCCGCTCTCGTCCACGACCGGCACGCGCCGCACCTGATGCTGCTCCAGCACCTGGCAGCAGCTATCCAATTCCATCTCGGGCGTCACCGTCACGACCGGTGACGTCATGCACTCGCGGGCGGTCACGCGCGACGGATCCTTCCCCGCGGCGACGACCCGTATCGCGATGTCGCGGTCGGTGATGACGCCGACGGGACGGCGCGACTGCATCGAGGCCACGACCGGGATTCCGCCGCAGTCCTGCTCCATCATCATCCGCGCGATATCCGTCAGACCCGTCTCCGGCGTGCAGCAAACCGGCTCGCGGGTCATGATCTCCTTGACCTGCATTGTGAGACCTCCTGTCTCCCACCCACGTCGGGTGGTGCAGGGGTATGCCGAGCAAAAGCCGGGCCGCTAATGCCTGCCGGTGAGCCGAATCGTGAACAGGGCCTGGCTGGTCCCGGCATTGTTGTCGGCGATCAGAACGAGGAGCCGGCTCCCGTCCGCGAGGGTCGGGCCGAGAGTCATTCCCTCGAAATTGGAATTTGTGAGGCCCCAATTCTCCTGCCACAAGAGCGCTTTCCGCGCCGGCACGTAGCTCTTCCCGGCCAGGCCGCTTCGGAGCGGCTCGCGCGACACGTCCGTGGCTCCAGTGGGATCGACAAGGTAGAGGCGGCTTCGGAGACTGGCGTTCCCACCGACATCCCCGGCGAAGGCGCGCTCCAAGGCGAGCAGCCGTCCGCCGGGGAGCGCGATCAGCTCGCTCAGCCCACTGACCTCGCGGCCAGCGAGAATCATCGGGCTTCGAATAGAGGCTCTCCAGGGATCCACGAGATAGGCGAACTGGGCGCCGGGACGCATCTCGGAGTCGAGGCGCTGAAGGCGCACGACTCCGCTCACCGGCCCGGAGGTCGCCGGTCCGTCGATGACGAGCGCGTCTTCGTTCGCGGTCCAGAAACCCGAGCCGTCCGGCGAACGGGCCAGCGATTCGAAGTCGCGGTTCGGGCGCGTGTGGGCGAAGACCGCCAGCACCGAGTCCGTGTCGCACCGAACCAGCCTGGTCCGCCGTCCGTCCGTGAAACGGTAGCCTTCGATCGAGGGCAGGCTCTTGTCCGCGAGCGTCTGCTCGTTGGCGATCCAGACCTCGCCGCGCGCAGCATCGAGGGCGATCCCTTCGCGATCCTCGGCCATCGCGGGCTCCGGGATCCGCGACCCGGATTCGTCCCGGAGGGGCATGGCGTCGCCGATCTCCGCCGAGAGGACAGCCCCGGTCCGTGCGTTCACCCGGATCGTGAGCCGGTGGATGGCGGCGTGCGCGTCGCCGACCGCGAGGTAGCGGTCGTCTCCCATCCAGACGATTCCGCTCAGCTCCTCCGGAGTGAGGGTGGGATCGTCCCCGGCCTGGGATTCGAAGTCGAATCGGTGGACGGGGCGGGCGCGGATCGAGTCCGTCGCCTGGGGGTCGGCGTGGGCGGGAGCGCTGCGCGCGGCGCACCCCGCCCACACCGTCAACTCGATGCACGCGAGGAGCGTGAGAAAAATTCCGAGTCTCATCCAGATGAGAATGAGGCCGCGCGCATTCGGTGTAAAGGCCGCCACGGCCTTTGTAAGCGCTTCTCTCCAAAGCGCTCTGAGCGGTTCCCTCACCTGCGCCACGAGGGGAAACCCGGCCAGAATCCGCGCAGAGATGTGGCATGGAAGCTGCTGCCTGCCCCTTCATCTGCGACCGGTCCCGCAGAATCGACCGCTCTCGAATCGCCGGAGAATTCTCTCATGCAATACACGCCCGTCGTGACCTTCTCGCACCTGCGCTGGAACTCCGTCGTCCAGCGTCCGCACCACATCATGACGCGACTGGCCGAGCACCGGGAAGTCCTCTTCGTCGAGGAGCCCGTCATGAACGCCGCGATCGCGGGACTCGAAGTTACGCGCGTGGCGCCCAACATCCGCGTGATCCAGCCCCAGCTCCCCGTGGGCGGCCCAGGATTCGGGCCGCGCCAGCAGCGGATCCTCGAGCCTCATCTCCGGCGATTCCTGGCTCGCGAGGGATGGGACCAGGTCGCCGCGTGGCTCTACACCCCCATGGCGGTCTCTCTCGCGCGGTCGTTGAATCCGCGCGCGATCGTCTACGACTGTATCGACGAGCTGTCGCAGTTTCCCGACGCGCCGCCGGAGCTGGCGGAGCTGGAGCGGGACCTGTTCGGATGTGCCGACGCCGTATTCACGGGCGGTCCCAGCCTGTACCGCGCAAAGCGTTCCCTGCACCCGTACGTGCACTGCTTCCCAAGCAGCGTCGACGTCGATCATTTCGCTTCCGCGAACTCCATTCCCGATTCGCGGGAGCAGGAGAGGATGCTCCGGCCGCGGCTGGGTTACTTCGGGGTGTTCGACGAGCGCATGGACCTGGACATCATCCGGCACCTCGCGAGGGTCCGTCCCAAGTGGCAGATCGTTTTCGTGGGGCCGGTCGCCAAGGTCGAGCGCTCCTCCCTCCCGTGGGGCGCCAATCTCCGGTACATGGGACAGCAGCCCTACGACGATCTCCCCAGCTATCTCGCGGGGTGGGACGCCTGCCTCATGCCATTCCTCGTGAACGACGCGACGCGGATGATCAGTCCGACCAAGGTGCTCGAGTACATGGCGGCTGACCGTCCCATCGTCAGCACGTCGATCCCCGATGTCGCGGGTCCCTACGGCGAGATCGTCCACTTGGGGGACGGCCCGGACGGCTTCCTCGAGGCGTGCGAGCGCGCGCTCCACGAGCCGGAGCGCGAGCGCGCGGCGCGGCGCCGGCGCGCGGAGGACGTGCTGGAGCAGACGTCGTGGGACGAGACCGTGAACCGGATGGACTCCATCCTCCGCCGGCTGACCGGCGACCATTCTCTCCGCGAGGTGCGGGCGTTCGAAGCCGCGCCCGCTAAGCCCGCGGCGTGAGCGCGGCGAGGCCGCTGGTTCTGGGCGCCGGGCCGACGGGGCTGTCGTCCGCGCTGAACCTGGGCCGCGACGCGGTGCTGGTCGAGAAGGAATCGAGGGTGGGCGGCTTCTGCCGCTCCCTACGCGCGGGCGGGTTCACGTTCGACATGGCGGGACACGCCATGTTCTCCAGCGATCCCTACGTTCACGACCTCTGCCGGGTGCTCCTGGGCGACAACATTCGCTGGCTGGAGCGCGAAGCCTGGATCTACAGCAACGGCACCCACACTCGCTATCCGCTCCCGAACGGGAACGGACACCGAAATGGGAACGGGCTCGTGAACGGAAACGGGCATTCCGCGACCGGAAACGGACACGGGAACGGGAATGGCCACGGTCACGCGAACGGGAATGGCCACGCGGTTGGAACCGCGCGGTTCGGGTATCCCTTGAAGGGCGGGCTGCAGGCCCTGATGGACGGCTTCCTCGCCCACCTGCGCGCCGAGGTGTGCCTGGAGACCGAAGCGGTTCGCGTGTCGCCGTCCCGCCGCACCGTCGTGCTGAGCGACGGCTCCACGGTCCCGTACGAGGCCGTGATCAGCACGATCCCGCTGCCCCGGCTGGTCCGGCTCATGGGCGCTGAAGTGACGCCCCCGGTGCGCGACGCCGCGGCCGGGCTCCGCTATCGCTCCGTTCGCTCCGTGAACCTGGGCGTGGGGCGGCCCGACCTCACCGAGAAGCACTCGATCTACTATCCGGAGGACACCGTCTTCCAGCGCGTTTTCGTCCCGGGGAACGCGAGCCCGCACAGCAATCCTCCGGGCGGATTCGGTCTCACGTGCGAGATCACCTACGCGCACGATCATCCGCTTCCGGCGGAAGGGGACGCCCTGGTCCGCCGGTGCATTGACGACTGCCGCGAGGTTGGGCTGATCGGGGAACACGACCCGATCTGGACCGCCTGTCAGACCGACCAGCCGTACGCCTACATCGCCCCCGACCCCGAGTCTCCCCAAAACGAAGAAACCCGAGAGCGGATGGAGCACATCCGCGCGTGGCTTCTCGATCGGGACGTGGTCCTGGCGGGGAGTCTCAACGAGTGGGAGTACGACAGCTCGGACCACGCCTTCGTGGCCGGGCGGGAAGCGGCCGTAGCGGCGCTCCGGCGGTGCGACGAGCGGCGCGACGCCGCGCGGCGGAGCGTCTAGCGCCTTCCCGGCGGGCCCTGACGAGCCCTTCAGATTCACGCGAATGGCGCCGATGATCCTGGGACGATGTCCGATCCCAGGGTTTCCCCATCCTACCGGCCTATCGAGACCGAATCGAACGGCGTGGCGAAGCTCGCCCGCGCGCTCCTTCCGCTCGCGCTGGTCGCGTTCGTACTGTTGAGCTTTTTCCCCGACGCTTTGCGGCGCGTGCTCCCCGGCTTTCACGAAAATCCGACCCCGCTCAGGATGATCGCGGTCGCCGCCCTCTTCGCCTACACGGCCGCCAATGCGGTCTTGAGCCAAAGACGGCGCACCGCCGCTCTCCGCGCGTCCTTCGCCGAGTTCGCGTCCCGAGCCGGAGGGCAGGTGGAAGATCGTCCGCTGAAGCCCACCGCTTCCGGCTGGGAAGGGGGAATGCGCGTCGCGTATCGCGTCTCCGGCCTCCCGGCCGTCCTCGGCCAGGAGCGCGGCAAGGACTCGGCAGCCTCCTACCGTCTGGCCGCCGACGTCGTCCTTCGCCGCGACTTCCAGTTCCAGATCCTGCCGGGAGGGGCAGTCACGCGGTTTCTCTTCTCGAAGTCGCTGATGCTCCCGGTGGTCACCGCGGTCGTCCAAACCACGGCGTCGTCCCGCGCCGGGACTCCACCGGGCGAGGCGCTGCTCGAGCGACTTCGCTACCTCGCTTCGGATCCGGTCACGACGGGGGACGAGACGTTCGACCGGAGCTTCCTGGTCAAGGCGAGCGATCCCTCCGCGGGGCGCTCGCTCGCGTCCGACCCTTCCGTGCGCGCCGCGTTCGCATCCCTTCGGGAGCGAGCCGGGGGGTTTCAAGCCGGGCTGGAGAGCCTGACGCCAGGCGGACCCGGCCGCCTGATCATCGACGTCACGCCCCCGCATCCGTCGGGGGAGACGTTCGTCGCCATGGACGCGGTGCTTCGGGCGCTCCTCGCGGGTCTGGAGAAACTGGACGTACTATCCGCGGCATGACGCGGAGTGGCATTCTCTGCCGGCCATGAAGGCGACTGACCGCTGGAGGAAGGGGACGCACCGGACCGGACGGGAAACGGTCGCGGTTCGCCGCCTTCCGTTCGTCGTCCGCGACGCCGAGGCGGGACGAAACGCCGAGCGGTTCTTCGTCGCGGCCGTGGTCACCCTCCTCTTCATCCGTGCCTTCCTCGCCGCGACCGGCTACCCCCAGATCGGCGGGCGCCATCTTCACATCGCGCACATGCTGTGGGGCGGGCTCATCCTGGCGGCGGCGCTCCTCCTCCTCTTGGTGTCGATCGGCCGGAGGACGCGGCCCTTCGCCGCCCTTCTGGGTGGGGCGGGATTCGGCATCTTCATCGACGTGCTGGGGAAATTCCTGACCCGGGTCTGCGACTACTTCTACCGCCCCGCGATCGCGCTGATCTACTTCGTCTTCGTGGCGATCTTCCTCTCCCTTCGCGCGCTTCTCGCGCGGCGCGCCCTGACTCACGACGAGTGCCTCGCGAACGCGATCACCCTGATGAAGGACATGGCCATGGAGGACCTGGATCCCGACGAGAAGGCGCAGGCGACCGCGCTCCTCGACCGGTGCGATCCGACCGACCCGCGCGTGGCGGTGGCGCGGAGCTTCCTCGACCGGCTGACCACGGTGCCCGCGCCGCGTCCCGGCGTGCTCGAAAGGCTGCGGCACCGCCTGGTTCCCCGGGTCGAGCGGGTCCTCTCGAGCCCCCGCTTCACGCGCGTGCTGGCGGCGATTCTCATCGCCCAGTCGGCCGGGGGGCTCGCGTGGGCCCTCTCCACCGCGCGCGGCCTACCGATCGGCGACCGGAGCACGGCCGGGCAGGTCCACCTCGACATCGGATTCGCGAGCTGGGGGGAGATCCTCTCGAGCCTGGTGAGCACACTCCTCGTGGTCGCGGGCCTTTTCTGCCTCTTCCGCTCGCGCGTCGCGGCCTATCGGCTTTTCCGGCGATCCGTCCGCGTCACCGTCTTCGTGACCCAATTCTTCGTCTTCTATCATGCGCAGCTCATGGGCGTGTTCTGGCTGGCCCTGAACGTGTTCGCGCTGGGGATCCTCGACTATCTGATCGCGCGGGAAGAGACTGCGGGGGCCACGCAGGCGGGCGGTCGCCGCGCCGGCCGCCAACGACGCGGTCCGCGCCCCCCAGGCCCGCTGAAGCGCGCTGGACGCGGCGGCGGCCAGGATGGATCATCGCTCCGCCGCGATCGCGGCGAGGGATGACCCGGGGCGGCGACGCCCCATCGCAAGGAGGCACCGTGGTTCCCCAACGATTCAGATTCCGGTTCCTGCCGCTCCTGGCCGCGGTGGCGCTTGCGTGGCCGGCGGCCGGGTGCAATACCAGCTACCTGAAGGCCGGCATCGGGCCGACGCAGGGCAACACCGCGAAGGGAGAGGTTCGGTTCTACAAGGTGGACGCGGGCGTGCGCGTGGTGGCGAAGATCGGCGGCTTGTCCCCGGGGAAGCACGGCTTCCACGTGCATGAGAAGGGAGACTGCAGCGCGCCCGACGCTTCCTCGGCGGGAGGCCACTTCAACCCGGACGGAGCGCCCCACGGAGCCCCGACCGCTCCGCGCGGCGCGAGACACGTCGGGGACCTGGGCAACCTCGAGGCCGGCCCGGATGGGACGGCGCGCTACGACCGCGTGGACGCCTTGCTCGACTACGCGCAGCTCACGGGTCTCTCCGTGCTGGTCCACGCGGGCGAGGACGACTACGTGTCGCAGCCCGCGGGGAACTCGG
>JBKJXM010000031.1:0-3017 GCA_046716305.1 Candidatus Eiseniibacteriota bacterium | reverse complement strand
GTGGTGCACACCGCGGCCGACGGGATCGAGGATCTGGCGGCCGGGCTCATGCGCGCGAACGAGCTCGCGGGCGTGGCCGAGCGGGTCACCAACAAGGCGACGCTTCTCGCGCTGAACGCCGCGCTCGAGGCGACGCGCTCCGGGAGCGAGGCGTTCGCGGCGATCGCCGAGGAAACGCGGCGCCTGGCCGAGTTCGCCCGCGAGGCGACCGACACGATCTCCAGGCTCTCGAGCGAGATCGAGTACAAGGTGGGTGAGACGATCACGGCGATCCACGCGACCAGCGAGGACGCCAAGTCGGCGGTCGCCTCCTTCCAGACTCCCTCGGGTGCCGGTGCCCGGCCGCTCCCGACGGCCGCCGTCGAGCGTCTGCTCCGCCGCGCCCGCGACCTGAAGCGCCGCCTCGTCGCCGAGGCCGCGTGAGGACCTCCGCATCGGAGCACCTGAGCCACGCTCAGGTGATGGCCCGGCTCGCCTCCACGTTCAGCGCTCTCATCAAGGAGCAGATCGACGCCGTCGAGAAGCTTCTCGCCTCGGAGAATCAGGACCTCGAGACGAACGACATGGCGGGCATGGTCGAGCTGGCCGTGCGCCTGGTGGAGCGGAGCGCCGAGTGGCTGGGCGTCGCCGAGGTGGCGAGCCTCGCGCTCGAGCTTCGGGAAACCCTTCTCCAGCTCGGGCAGCTCCGCCCCGACCACCGCCAGGAGATGGTCGCGCACTGCCGCGTCGCCCTGAAGACCGAGGCCCGCCTGGCCGAGAAGCTCCGCGCGGAGGGATTCGGCGCCCTGGTCCAGCACGCCGGCGTGGTGACCGATGCCGTCGAGCAGCTCCGCGCGGGACTCTCGAGCGCGAAGGCCCAGGCGCTCGCCGCGTCGCGCGGCGTGATCGACGACGGGACGCCCGAAGTCGGGCCGAGCGAGAACCTGCTCGCCCTCACCTTCGAGATCAAGAATGCGCTCATCCATCAGAACGACCGCATCGCCTCGATGAGCGAGACGGTGGGGGACACGCTCCGCTCCGCGCAGAACGTGCTGAGCGAATGGGAGTCGGTGGTGAAGAAGGTGGAGCGGCACCGCATCCAGTTCGGCGGGAAGGGGGACGACCCCCTGGAGGGGAAGGCCCTCGTGCTCCACCAGGAGATGCAGGAGACCACGTCGGGGCTCCGCGCCATCGGCCACGAGCTGGGTCAGCTCATGAGCCTCCAGTACATGCTGGAGCGCCGGGCGCGCGACCTGGACGAGAACCTCCTCTGGGAATTCCTCGATCCGCTCGACCGCTTCGTGGACGAGCTGTACGCGGCGGCCTCCCGGAGAGACGGCGCCGGCCGGCGCACCGTGCTCACGCTCCAGACCGGCGGCGTCGGATTCGAGCCCGAGATCGGCTCCATCCTGCTCCCGCTCCTCGTGCGGCTGCTCGAGAGCGCCGAGCCGTGCAGCCCCGCGGGCGACACCCAGGAGATCCGCCTGAGCGCGGCCCGCGAAGGGCTGGAGGCGCGCCTCGCGCTGGAAGGAGCGTGCAAGTTCGACGAGGGAGCCGAGCACGCGCTGGAGCGGGCGCTGGCCGACTTGGGGGGCTTTGCCACCTTCGAGCGCCTCTCGCCGGCCGGCACCTCGATCCATCTCCAGTTTCCGATGGCCCGCTCGCTTCGCTCGTTCCTCATCGTCCAGGCCGCGGGGCAGCGGATCGCGCTCCCCTGGAGCGCCGTCGAGCGGATCCACGCCTCCCCGGAGGACCTCGTGTGGGAAGGGGATGAGAAGCGGACCGTCCACTCGCTCGCGGTGCTCTTCGCCGACGTTACCGCCGAGGACGAGAGCGCCGTGCCGAGCTCCGTCGAGCCGCGGCACGGGGCGTCCGGGTCACCCGCGGAGCGCCCCGGCGGGCCGGTCGCGGTGATCCGCTCCGGCGGCGAGTCGGCGGTGGTCGGCTTCGACCGGATCGTCTGGCGGGAGAACGCGCGCCTGACGCCGCTCCCCCCGCGGCTCTCTCCCGTGAAGGAGATCATGGGAGCGATCGTGGCTTCCAACAACGGCGTC
Organism: Candidatus Eiseniibacteriota bacterium; assembly: GCA_046716305.1. GTDB lineage: Bacteria > Eisenbacteria > RBG-16-71-46 > SZUA-252 > SZUA-252 > DASQJL01. The sequence continues at coordinate 984 of JBKJXM010000031.1, read as the reverse complement.
ACCCTCGTTCTGAACCCGGCGGGCGTCCTGCGCCGCTTCAAGGAATTGGAAAACGGGAGATCCGGCGAGTCGTGAAAGCCCTGAAGATCGAACGGCTGGGTTCCAAGGAAGAGTTCCGCTTCGCGCTGCACGGCGAGGTGGACGAGGCCGGCGCTCGCTCGCTCGACCGGGTCCTGTTCGAATGCCAGGCCCGCGGCGCCGCGCGCGTCGAGCTCGACTTTTCCGACGTGAGCCGCCTTTGCGTGCTGGCCACGGCCGTCCTGGTCCGGCAGGCCCGCGTCTACCAGGAGACCGAGCGCTCCATCGTGTCGCGCGGGCTGCGCGGCGAGGCCCGGGCCGCGGTCGAGGAAGCCGGAGCCCTCCTCTTCGAGGAAAACACTCCCGTGCTGGAGGCGCGCACCGAAGTCGCCGCCGTGGAAACCGCGGCCGCGGTGACCGCCGGCTCCGACCTCCCCGCGCTCCAGACGAAGCTCCGCCGGAAGCTCATCGAGTTCCGGAATCTCTTCGAGATCACGCGCGCCCTGAATCTCGCGACCGATCTGGACGAGGTGCTGAATCTCCTTGGGCTCAGCGTCATGGGGCAGTTCGGCGTGGAGCGGCTGGCCATCTTCCTGAGCGATCCCGAGCGGGCTGGCGTCCTGGTCCCGCGGCAGGTGCGTGGCTTTCCCCAGGGACAGATGACCGATCGCCGCATCACGGCCGAAGCGGTCGAGCGTGCGGCGGGGGAGGAGACGTTCTTCACGCTGGAGGGGGGCGGCGACGAAGCCGCCGTGCCGCTGGTCGAGCTGCTCCGCTCCGGGCTCGAATGGGGGCTGGCCCTTCGCGTACGCGGGGAGCTGATCGGCGTCCTCCTCGTCGGTTTCCGAAGCGGGAGGAACCACTTCCTCGAGGACGAGCGGGATCTCCTGACGACGCTCGCGCACCAGGGTGCCGTCGCCATCTCCAACGCCCGCTACCACCGCGCCCAGGAGGAGCGAAACCTCG